>JAMPYH010000081.1 GCA_023700785.1 Candidatus Zixiibacteriota bacterium | reverse complement strand
GTTCGGCACTCTCTATCCTTTCTTCTTCGTTTACGCTTATAACCCGCTAATATAGTGAGCAGGGCAAGTTTGTCAACCGGTAACGAACCAAGAAGTTCCCTCTTCCGCTCCGCCTGGCTGGCCTCTGTAGGCACCGGTGTCTCCCGTATCTCCGGCCTTATCCGTGAACAGGTGATGGCTTATTTCTTTGGGGCGGGGATGGCGACCGACGCTTTTGTGGTGGCGTTCCGGATCCCGAATCTGCTTCGGGATCTTTTCGCCGAAGGGGCGCTGTCTTCCTCGTTTGTGCCGGTCTTCAAAGATAAGCTGGTTCAGGAGACCAAGGAAGACGCGTTCCGGCTGGCCAACACGGTCCTCACCGCGATGATCGTGGTGATCGGATTTGTCACTTTGCTGGGGATCGCTGCGACTCCGATGATCGTCTATTTGACGGCGCACGGGTACACCGAGGACGCGGTCAAATTCGCGCTGACAGTCAATCTGACCCGTATCATGTGGTTTTTCCTGCCGTTGGTCTCGCTCTCCGCGCTGATCATGGGAATGCTCAATTCGTTCGATCGCTACGGTATTCCGGCGTTGTCTCCCGCGATGTTTAATATCGGATCGATCGCTTCCGTCTTCGCCCTATACTCCTATTTTGATATGCCGATCTACACGCTTGCCATTGGTGTGCTGGTGGGGGGGATCGGCCAGATCGTGGTGCAGATACCGTCGTTGAGGGAGATAGGGTTCCGTTTCAGGTTTAGGCTGGCGCTTTGGGATGAGGGGCTCCAGAAGATGCTTCGCCTGTTCGGGCCGATGATGATCGGACTCTCGGCCAGCCGGATCAATATCCTCGTTTCAACGCTCTTGGTGTCGTTTTTGGCGGAAGGTTCCATCTCATACCTGAATTACGCGTTCCGCCTGATGCATTTCCCGTTGGGAGTTTTTGCTGTCGCGCTGGGGACGGTCGCATTGCCGCGCGCTTCGGAGCAGGTGAGCCGGAAAGATATGGAAGGCTTGGGGAAGACGGTCAGCGAGGCGCTGACCCTGAACTTCCTGCTCATAGTCCCGTCGGCAGTGGCCCTGGCGCTGCTGGCTCCGCAGTTGATCCAGATGATCTATCGCTACGGAGCGTTTACGACCGTGGACGCGGATAACACCGCGCTAGCGCTTCTGCATTACTCCTATGGCATAATCGGAGCCGGCGCGGTGCGCGTGCTGGCGCCGGCGTATTACGCGCTTGGGGACGCGAAGTGGCCGATGTTTATGTCGATCGGTTCGGTGGCGCTGAACATTTTCCTGTATTATCCACTGATGAAGGTATGGGATTTCGCGGGATTAGCGGCGGCGACTTCGATCGCGTCGCTGGCCAATTTTGGCCTGTTGCTTTATTTCCTGCCGTTCCGCGGCGTAGTGGTCCCATATCGCGACCTTTGGCTCAAGTTCATCCGCATTCTGGCAGCATCGGCCATCGCGTTCGGCGGCGCGTCGCTGATCCCACTGGATAGAATGGGGCTGCCGGAGGGGATCGTTGGGCGGCTCGCGCTCGCCCTTGTTCCATTGCTGTTGGGGATTGTTGTTTATATAGCGATGTGCAAGATATTCAAGGTTAAGGAGATCGCGGTGCTCAAGGACGTGATGTGGCGCCGTAAAAAGACGCTGACGTAATCGGGCACGCAGCCATGTTTCGCAGATTTCCGAGTCTGACACTGCTGGGGGGAGTGACCGGAGGGATCGTTGTCGCGGATCTTTTTCATCCGCCGCTCGCGTTCCTGATACCGACCGTGTTGGTAACAGTTGTCGCGGCTTATCTCGCGTACCGCCGAAACTCCCAGAGTCTCGCGCCGCTTTTTTTCTCGCTGGCGCTGGCGACCATAGCCGCGATCCAATTTGCGCATACCGCCTATCAGATCCCTCCATCGCATTTCTCCCGCGCAGCCAACCCACGACTGACTATCCAGATCTTTGGTCAGATCGCCGATTGGCCGGAACTGAAGTCTGACCGGACAGAGATGATCATCGAGGTTGATTCGCTCGGGGGAAAGGTCGCCCAACGCGCGACCGGCAGGCTACTGCTGAAGATCTCCGACACGACCACCGCTTTGCAGCGCGGCGATCGGATCGAGTTTTTCGCGCGCATATATCCGGCGGAGGAAACCGCCGGCGCCGAGCAATTCGACTACGGGCGTTTCCTCAATCTCAAAGGGATCTTTGGAACAGCGTATCTTCCGAGCGTCCTGGATGTTCGGGTGAATCGACGGCCGGAGCTCGGCTTCTACGCGATCGTTGACTGGTTGCGCGATCAGATCAGGTCAACACTTCAGCGCAACCTTTCGCCAGAGGCTGCCGCGCTGGCGTCCGGATTTCTGATAGGGGAGACGCGGGATATTCCGGTCGAGGTTTATCGCATGTTCCGCGACAGCGGGACATTGCACCTGATGGCGGTCTCCGGCTCCAATGTCGCGGTGGTGCTCGGCTTTTTCTATCTGCTCCTGCGCCCGTTCCCGCTCAAGCCGCTTCAACGATCGGGCGCGCTGCTGGTAGTGGTCATTCTGTTCGCGGCGATCTCCTACGGCGATCCATCGGTAATGCGGGCATCGGTCATGGCGGCACTGGTGCTCCTGGCGAAACTGCTGCAACGGCGCTACGACCTGAATAATATCATTGCGCTGGCGATGCTGCTCATTTTGCTGGTCGATCCGGCTGAACTATTCTCGGTTGGCTTTCAGTTGTCATTTGCCACTGCCTGGGGGCTGATCTTTATTGTCCCGCGTGTCACCGCTCTTTTGACCCGATACCATAATCGCATCTGGTATCGGTGGCTGCTGTTCCCGATCATCATCTCGGTCGTCGCTCAGATCTGTTCGACGCCGCTGATCGCGTATTACTTCGGGAGATTGCCGCTGATCTCGGTGGTCGCCAATCTGGTCATTGTGCCGCTTGCCAGTGTGGCGTTGGTGCTGATCCTGACAATGCTGATCGCGCATTTGATCCTCCCGATAACGGGGATGTTTATCGGTGGGATACTCGATGGCATGCTCCTGCTGACGCTCAAGGCGGTCGTGTACTTTGGCCGCAGTACGCTGCCCAATCTCGAGATCGAGCACTCATTCTCACCGGTGATGGCGGGGTCACTGATCGCGGCGATCTTTGGCCTGATCGTCATAGCCGCGCTGGCGTTGACATCGAAACAAGCAAGACGCTGGTTGGTGGCGACCATGCTGATATTCGCCAATGTCGCCCTGGTCGCGGTATCGGTACGGGCGTCGCAGGAGGAGTCGGCGACTGTTCACCTGACAACAATTCCAGGCGGGATCGCCGGCCTTTACCAGCCGCTAAAGGGGAAACCAGATCTCATATTGACCGGCCTGATCGACAAGCCATACCAGATTGAGGAGAAAGTAATTCTCCCCTGGCTAAGAGACCACCAAATAGCCAAGATCAACAGGTGTTTTGTCCTGAGCGCCAATTACCAATCACTTGATGACCTGATCCGACTGGTGGATAGCTGCGATATCGAACAGCTATTTGTCTCGACCCACAATGAAGCGGGAATTCGTCAGGTTTGTACTGAACTCCAGGTTGACGAACGGATATCACAACGGATCAGGTTTTTCGGCGGCGTCGCAAACGCGTCGGCTGCCGGCGTGGCTTTGAGCCAAAACCAGATCGACATGATCCTTCCCGAGGGGACCATTACGTTTGTCGGTTCGGCCGAAAAGCTGGTGTTTAGAAATCAGTTCCCTGGCCTTCCGACGGTCGCGGTCGTGGGGAAACCCTGGCGTTGCGAAGCGGGTGACTGGATTGCGCTGCACGAACTTGGGTTTGACCAGATAGTCTGTCCAAAAATCGCGCAGGTGAGCGGCAACGCCAGCTCAGACCCGCATGAGTCGGGAGAGCCGGCGGTGCCGGCTTATATCCACCAGTTGAGTAAGTTGGGGGAATTGAAGATAGACCTCACCCGACCTCTTTCGCTCCAGACCCGTTGACCCCAATTTGGGCCTTGGCGATAAAGATTTACGCCGGCCTGCCCGATACATTCACAGAAGTACCCGACATACCTAATAACCCGTGCGCTGCATGGATTTTAAGGGCTGAAAAACATGAGTCTGTCAGGAAATCTGCGAACTGTCTCGTTTCCGGACATCCTCCAGTTGTTGGCAACTGGGAAGAAAACCGGAATACTCGAGTGCAAGACTTCATCGCGTCAAAAGGAAGTTGCCTTCCGTGACGGAAATATCATTTACGCGTCGTCGGTGAACGCCTCGGAAGACCTGCTGGGGAACATGCTGCTCAAGCGCGGCAAACTTTCCAAAGCGGACCTGGAGCGTGCGATCACGTTGCACAAACAGACGGGCCGCCAGCTTGGCACCACGTTGATCGATATGGATCTGTTCGACAAGGAAGAGATCGGTATCGTGCTCAAGATGCAGATCGAGGAGATCGTTTATAACCTTTTCTCCTGGCGCGAAGGGGAGTTCATCTTCCACGAGAACGCTCAGCCGCGCAACGCGCCGTTCGTGCTGGATATGGACACCATGAATGTCATCATGGAAGGAACCCGCCGGATCGACGAGTGGACCGAGATCCAGAAGGTGCTTCCGCCGGACGACGCCCTGTTCCGGATCGCCAAAGCGCCGAAGTCGGAGGATGAAGATATCTCGCTTTCGGTGGATGAGTTCAGGATGCTGTCGCTGATCAACGGCGAGCGAACGCTGCCGGAACTGCTGGATATGTCGCCGATGGGCGAGTTTGTTACCTGCCGCGCTTTTTATCGACTGATCGTGAACGGCCTGATCGAAGTCGCCGGTACCGCCGTCGCGCAGCCGCAAGTCCAGGAAGATGAGGAAGAGGTCGCCCTCTCGATAATCTTCACGTTATACAATAGCTGTTTCTGGAAAGTGCGCGCGGTGGTCGATGAGATGCTGGGGGAGAACAACACCCGTTACGCGTCGTTCCTGGCTCAGTATCGTTCGGGGCTGACGGTGTTTTTCCCCGGTGTCGAGCCGCACTCGGAACTGGCACCGTCGTTTGACAAGTTTCTCGCGACCGTCCGTTCCATGCCGCAGGCGACCCGATACTACACCCTGATGAGCGCCCTCGACCGGATGCTTACCGACCAGTTGGTGTTTATCTATGACCTGCTGGGGACCGGCACCTACCGAGAGTCGATCAATCGGGTCAAAAGAGAGATCACCGGTCCGCTGGCGCAGCGCAGAGAGCTGGTTCAGCGATTCGGCATAGAAGATACCTTTTACAATACGATCAAACGCGCAGACAAAGTTGTGAAGTTGGTGCGAGGATAAACATGAAGACGTTATTTTTCTCATTGATGTTGATGCTGGCCGCCGGTTCAGCGATGGGGCAGGGAACTCCGCCGGTGGCGATGGCCCCCGCTCAGCCGCTGTTGATGACCATCGTACTGTTGGTAGCGGCGCTCGGATGTATCGTCTTTTGCGTGCAGGTGTTCACGGTCGTACGCGGCGGCCAACTGAGCAAGAGTTGGCTGGTTTTTGGCGGAGGATTCCTTCTGCTGGCCATCAGTCAGGTAATAGTGCTGCTGAGCGGGTTTGGCGTGATTGTGAACAATACCTGGATAGTCCCGGGCTTACTCGCGGCAATGACCGGACTGTTTATGTGGGGATTGTACGAAACGAAACGGATACTGGGCTAAGTATTTGGGTTGACATAAGTTCTTGCGGAGACTATTTTTAGCCCGCCGCCAATATTGGCGGTTCCGCAAGCATTTATTAGCAAGCAACTTATAGAAGCGGTGCATGATACCAGGCGCAGACATTGAAGATCGCATAGAGAAGTGCCAGAGGATCTTGGAGACGGACCCGAACTCCCAGATCTTTGCCGCATTAGCGGAAGCGCTTCGTCGCAAGGGCGAGCTCGATAAAGCGTTTCGAGTTTGCCAGGGGGGACTACGTCTGCACCCCAACTATGGTTCAGCGCATATTGTGATGGCCAAGATCAATCTTGATCGCGGGCTGTACGATTGGGCAGAAGCTGAAGTCAAGCGGGCCATTGAGATCGAAGGGAACAACCGCACCATTGAATTGCTGCTGGCGGAGATATATATCTATAAAGGGGAGTTCGCCAACGCGGTCAAGCTGCTTCGCAAGTTATCGCAGGCAGATCCCTCCAACGAGCAGATCCGCAAACTTCTGGATATAGCGCAACGTTTGCCGAATGAGCAGTCCGCGATCCTTGAACCGAGGGCGTCGCGCTCCGGACGTATCGACATGCGGACTCGTCAGCAGGCGGTGATGTCGATCCCGAACACGCCGTTGGCGCCGCCACCGCTGGCGGATGTGTCTCAACTTCCCAGCGGGCGCTTGAGTTCGTCAGAACTGTTGGGACACGCGGTGGCAATTCCGGAGATCGACGGCGCGCTGTATGTGAATAATGAAGGGTTGATCATCGAATCAGAGTGGGGGACACGGCTGGACGCGACCGCGGCGGCCGCGGCATTTGCCGAGATCACCCGGATCTTGAATCATGATCTGGTCCGTGCCTCGTTCGGGCAGATGCAGAGCCTGCTGATAGAGACCGGGGATCCGATGTTTTATATCGTCCAGGTGGCCGACGGGATGTTTCTTTTCTATGGAAACGGTCGGGCCACCCTCGGGACGCTGCGTAAGAGAATAGCCTCCCTAATAGATCTGTATGGCGCGAGGTAACGAGGAGACTCTATGGGCATCTTCGGAAATCACAGCAGTCGAGTAGCATTGGGCACGCTGATCATCCTGGCGGTGCCGCTCATCGCGTTCCCCGGACGGGTCGGGAACGAATTGGGCGCGGCGCAGGTCTGGACCGTGATCCTTGAGCTGGCCTATTATTGCGCTACCATCTATCTGTTCAATCGTCGCGGAGTGCTGCCTCGTATCGGAATGATGGCGGGCTTGTGTCTCGGTTATCGTTTGGGCGCGGGGCTTCTGTTCGGCGTGCTGATCAGTATTCTCTATTCGATGTCTCTCTCCAGCGGCGTTAAACTGGGGCTGTACGGATACTTGCCGGTCATGATCATACAGGTTGCCGGTACGCCGTATGTGCTTCGCCACTACCTGGAGCGGTACTCGGTGCCGCGGCCGGTGCTGCGCGCCCCGAAACCGCAACCTCAGCCAACGCGAGAGACACAGAATCGCGACAAGAGCGCGGCGCCCGAGTCTCACTCGCTGGCATTGCGCGAGCATGAACCGAAGCGGACGATCGTGTCGGTGACCGAGAATGTCGCGTCAAATTACAACGATCTGAATATGTTCGATCGGGCCGTCAAATACCTGGGCGAGCATGGCTCGGTATTCCTGGCGCTGGTCGTGGATTCTGAAGGATTGCTGCTGGCGAATTTCAAGCGCGGCAGTTTGATCCCCGAAGATTGGGCGCCGTTGGCGCTGGTGATGTACGACCAGAATCAACGGTCGCTGGAACGTTCGCGGCTGGGTACGCCGGAAAAGATCGATGTCTCGTTCCAGGAAAAGCGGCTGGTGATCACGCATGAAGCGCAGTTCACGGTGCTGGTGTTGGCGGAACGTCAGGCCGACGACACGCTGGCGATCCGCATCAATCAGTGCATGGAAATGATCAGGAAATATATCGCGGAGCGATACAGCCCCAAACAGGATGTCAACGCGGAGAGAATACATGTATCACATTCTCGATGAACTGAACAAGACCCCCGGCATCACCGGTTCGATGGTGGTCGGCAATGACGGCATCGTCATCGCCGCCGATATGGAGACCGGATTCGAGGGAGAGACGGTCGGAGCGCTGGCCGCGTCGATCACGTCCAACATACAGAAGTCGCTGGATCGCCTTCGGACCAGCCCCCTGCACCAGGTGACGATCGAGGCCGATGACGCCAAGCTGTTTTTCACGGACGCCGGGCTCGGCATCCTGGTGGTGACCGCGCAAAAGGATGTCAACATCGGGTTGATCCGGCTGGAGATCAAGAACGCGGTCGGCAAACTAAAAGTGGCCGGTTGAGGCTGAAAGGTAATCCCAGGGTCGCATATGGTTTCAATCAACTATTCCTCTCGGGAGGTATGCTGCAAGATCGTTTATTATGGCCCGGGCCTTTCGGGCAAGACGACCAACCTGCAGTATGTGCATGCCAAGGTACCGTCGAATACGCGCGGTAAGCTGATATCGCTGGCGACCGAGGCGGACCGTACGTTGTATTTTGACTTCCTGCCGATCAATATCGGGTCTATCAACGGGTTCTCCGCCAAGTTCCAGCTCTATACGGTGCCGGGACAGGTCTATTACAACGCGACTCGCAAACTGGTGTTGCGCGGGGTGGACGGCATTGTCTTTGTCGCGGACAGCCAGCCAGACAAGATGGATGAGAATATAGAGTCGCTGATGAACCTCGAAGACAACCTCGCGGAGTACGGCTACGCGGTCTCCGATGTGCCGATCGTGATCCAGTACAATAAGCGCGACCTGCCGAACGTGATGGCTGTCGAACAGCTGCAGGAACAGTTGAACAAGCGGAATTGGCCGTATTTCGAAGCTTCGGCTACCGTCGGCAATGGCGTCTTCGATACACTGAAACTGATCATCAAATTGGTATTGGATAAAGCGAAGAATACGAGCACGACCAAGTTCCGGTCGTCGGAATCAACCGGTGATTCCGGCCGGGTCAATATCACGCCAAACGTTCCGACCGAACTGGTCGGCACGGCGATCCCGGCGCGTTCCGCGTCCGCGTCCGGCGGGATCGCGATCACGCCGATGCAGGACGCCGCGGAAGCGGCACGGTCGGGGGATCCGTATCGCCCTTATCCCGGGACGCAGAATCAATCGAACCGAGCGACAACGGTGACGGCACCGTCGTCATCGGCGCCATTTCCCGATCCGTACGCACATAGAAAGCAGGGAGCTGAAGAGAGGACACCCGGCAGCGAAGAGCGGTCTCGACTGCACTCGCCAAGCATGGCACCCCCGATGCGACGCCGGCGCGAATTCGTGCCCAAGAAGCGGGGATTCTTCAAGCGACTGTTTGGGTTGAAGTAGCTGTTAGGAGGTCATAATGTCAGAAGATGTACTGATCCTGTATGAGGAAGAGATCACGAAGATCGACGCTCTCCTCAACAAGATGCTCAAAGGCGCGGAAGCGAAATGCGCGCTGTTGGTGGACAAGGACGGCCACCTGATCACCCGTCAGGGGTTCACGCATTCGCTCGACACCACGGCGCTCGCCGCGTTGCTGGCCGGATCGTTCGCGTCAACCAAAGAGATCGCCCGCCTGGTCGGCGAGCCCGAGTTCTCCGTGTTATTCCACCAGGGGAAGAAAGACCACATCCACATGTCAATCGTGGGTGAGCGGTCGATCCTGGTGGTGATCTTTGACGACCGGACGACCATCGGTATGGTTCGTTTGTACGCCAAGGAAACGGCTACGGAGCTGGCGAAGATATTCGATCAGCTCAAGACGAAGACCGGCACCAAGCCGAATAATATCACGCAGGAATTCGCGGATATGACCCAGGACCGGTTGGATGATATCTTC
>JAMPYH010000080.1 GCA_023700785.1 Candidatus Zixiibacteriota bacterium | reverse complement strand
GGATTCCTCTCGGCGCGGCAGGAATGCCGACCAGATCGAATTTGCCCAGCAGACGATTGTCGGAGGCCATCTTCCTCTCGCCTTGAAGAACCACGATCGAGACCGCCGGCTGATTGTCCGCGGCGGTCGAAAAGATCTGTGATTTTTTGGTCGGGATGGTCGTGTTACGCTCGATCAACGGTGTCATTACGCCACCCAGAGTCTCGATACCCAGCGACAGCGGCGTGACATCAAGCAGGACGATATCCTTCATGTCTCCCGAGAGCACGCCCCCCTGGATCGCAGCGCCGATCGCGACCACTTCATCCGGGTTGACGCCCTTGTGCGGCTCCTTGCCGAACAACTGGCGTACGACTTCGGAGATCTTCGGCATGCGGGTCATCCCGCCAACCAATACCACTTCGTCGATCTCACTGACCGACAACTTCGCGTCGGCAAGGGCCGCTTTGCACGGTCCGATAGTCCGTTGTACCAGACCGTCCGTCAGCTGCTCCAGCTTCGCGCGAGTCAGCGTCAGATCCAAATGGCGCGGGCCGGATTGATCCGCCGTGATGAACGGCAAGTTTATATTGGTCTGCATCGTTGACGACAACTCGATCTTGGCCTTCTCCGCCGCCTCTTTGAGCCGCTGGAGCGCCATTCTGTCTTTGCGCAAATCGATCCCGTTCGATTTCAGGAACTCTTCAGCCATCCAATCAATAATGACCTGATCGAAATCGTCGCCGCCGAGATGCGTATCCCCATTGGTGGAACGGACTTCGAAGACGCCGTCGCCGATCTCAAGGATCGAGATGTCAAACGTCCCGCCCCCCAGATCATAGACCGCGATCTTCTCATTCTTCTTTTTGTCCAGACCGTACGCCAACGACGCCGCGGTTGGCTCGTTGATGATGCGAAGCACTTCGAGTCCCGCGATCCTCCCGGCATCCTTGGTCGCCTGGCGCTGGGAGTCGTTAAAGTACGCGGGGACCGTGATCACCGCTTGCTTCACCTCTTCGCCAAGGTAATTCTCAGCGCACTTTTTGAGATATTGCAGGATCATTGCGGATACCTCAGGCGGCGTCAGTTTTTTCCCCTGCACATCGACCAGAACATTGCCGGAATTGTCTTCCGCGATCTTGTACGGGACCAGCTTTTCCTCCGAACCGACCTCAACATGGCGGCGGCCCATAAAGCGCTTGATGGAAAAGATCGTGTTTTCAGAATTGGTCACCGCCTGACGCTTGGCGGCGGCGCCAACTAATCGCTCGCCGTCTTTCGCGAACGCGACCACCGACGGCGTGGTGCGAGCCCCCTCGAGATTCGGAATGACCACCGGGTCCTTCCCTTCGAGCACAGCTACGCATGAATTCGTGGTACCGAGATCGATACCAATGATCTTAGGCATTTTCCGCTCCTTCTATCTTCTCACAACAGAACATCATTACTGATACCGCTTAAGGCTATGCCTTGCCGCGGCTCACTCCCACTTTGCTATGGCGGATCACCCGCGTCCCCTGCTGATACCCTTTTGCCAGTTCGGTGGCCACGATCCCCTCGCCATACGCATCAGAACTCACCTGCAGCATTGCCTCGTGCAACTGCGGGTCGAACGGCCTGCCTATCGCGTCGATCGGCGTCACCCCATTTTTGGCCAATAAGGCCAGCAGTTGATTGTAGATCATCTCGGTGCCGGCAAGGATCGCGCCGGCGGCCGAATCTTCCTTGGCATGTTGCAGCGCCCGCTCAAAATTATCGATCACGTCGATCAGCTCGCTGAACAAACGATCATTCGCGGACTTGACCAATTCATCCTGCTGGCGCGCGGTCCGCTTGCGGTAATTGTCATACTCCGCGGCGATCCGAAGCATTTTATCCTCGACATCGTTCAGCTTCTGCTTCAGTTCCTCCGGGGTTTCCGCAACCTGCGGGGTCTCTTCCACCACACTTGCCTCACTGGAGAAATCCTCTCCTTTTTCCACCATCTCTTTGGGGTCCCCCAGCACCCGGGTCTGCGGCGTTGGCGCCGATTGATCCGAATAATTCTCTGTGACGTCCGTATCTTTTTCGTCGGTCATAGCTGTGCGCCTTTCCTTTCGTCCATCCCCGAAAGCACTTCCGTGATCGACCGCGCCGTGTATTCGACCACCGAGACAAGTTTACTGTATGGCATACGGGTCGGCCCGATCACGCCGATCGCTCCAGTGATATTCCCCACTCGGTAAGTGGAGGAGACCACCGAACACGAGACTATCTCGCGGATCGTGTTTTCCCGGCCGATCGTGATAAACAGCCCTTCGTCGTGAGCCTGGGTCAGGAAGTCCGACAGTATTTTGCCGTCCTCAAGTAGTTTCATCAGTTTGGACAACCGCTGACGATCAAAAAACTCAGGCTTGGCCAGAAGTCGGTCAGTTCCCGCGATATGCAGATCCTCCGATTTGCGCTCTTCCGTCCAGATCCTTTCCTTGGAGTCGATCACCAGATTTATCAGGCGGCCATGCCCGGAAACATCCGCCATTCGTTGTGAGATCGTGTCGCGAATGGTCGCGAGCGTAAGACCGCTCAACCGCTCGTTAAGCAGCGATTCAACCTCCCCCAAAGCTTTTTCCGGAAAACTCGCCTCAAGTTCAAGGATCACCGACCGCGCCAATCCTGAACCGAGGATCACCACCACCATCACTTTCCCTTCAGAGACCGGGATCAATCTGAGCGAGCGAAGTACTCCTTCTTCGAACCGTGGAGCGACTGTTACCCCCAGCTGTTGAGTAATCTCACCCAATACCCGGGCGGTCTGCCCAAGGATCTCGTTGATTCCGCGACCTTCTTTCAGGATGGCGGCACGGATCTTCTGCTCCTCGGCCGTGGTCAGTCGATCTGGCTTGATCAGGTAATCGACATAGACACGGTAGCCGACATCGGTGGGGATTCTCCCGGCCGAAGTATGCGGCTGCTCCACTAATCCAAGTTCCTCGAGATCCTGCAGGGTGTTCCGAATAGTCGCCGACGACAGCCCCATCTTGAACTTGTTCGCGATCACCCTTGATCCCACCGGGTCAGCCGACTGGATATAGTAATTGATCAAGTTCAAGAGAATCTGCTTCTCTCGGTCAGTTAGGTTTTCAAATCCGGAAGTCATAATTAGACCAATGGTTTACCGGCAGAACTGTCATTTTGTCAGCCCATCTGCCAGTGCGCTAACAATTTACGCTGTATTATAACGGCAGTCAAGGAAATTGGTTCAGGGAATGAGATTGGGGCGGTCAGTCTAGCCGGCCGCCCTATTGAGGCTCGTTTGTGGTCAGCTACCGGCTCTGACCAGGGAAACTGTCGCGGCTGATTGCGCCTGGCGGGCAGAATAAAGCTTTTGGAGTTCAGTGAATTGCTCCAGTGGCACGAACGGACTATACAGCTTGAACACTCGCTGAATCGCGACATGCCCATCGAAAGTCGTAACATGTAGGCCGCAGGTTCCCAGCCTGTTCGCGAACACCGTATCAGCCGGTAACGCGTCCACCGTCCATTCAGAGGAGAACGCGATCTGGATAGCGTCGGTCGTCTCGAACGGATAACTCATGATCACCGGGTGCACCCGTGTCTCTGCCGTAAAGGGATTCTCCGATTTTTCAAGCAGCTCGACCGGACGGATCAGCAGCCGCTGTCCAACCAGATCACCTACCGGCTGCGAAGTTGTCAGTTTCGCCGCCACTTTGAGCGGTTTGTTCGCCGCCTCGAGATTTTCGCAGACGACCGAATCGATCTCAAAGTGAGTGTAACGATCACGCAGCTTGTCACGTATGACCCGCGACGCGTCGGCTGAGCCCGCATCGAAGCAATCTATCCTGATCCCTCGTGCGCGATGACCCGTCCTCGTCTCCGAGAGAGTACCCGTTAAGTTCATTTCCTCGGTCAGATCGAGATTAAGGACTGAAATCGTCTTGCTGTTGCCGGAAGTCGAGAAAGGGATAGCCTGGAACATGGTCGTCCCGCCCCCTACCAGAGCCGAGATCCCTTCGACATACCAGGGCGCGGAGCCAAACGGCAGAAATTTGTGGCCCGGCGAAACAAATTTGAATCCGCCAAGACTGTCCGGGATCGCGACCAGTGTCTGATCGAACTGCCAGTACATCGCCTCTTCGACCAGCAGGTTCTCCGTTCGGTCCAAAGCGTATGCCATTTTGGCATCGATATTCATCGTCCTGAGCATGTCGCAATAGATCCGGTTAATATCGTCATCGTCGGCGCGCCGCTTTTTTAACGCCTCAGCCGCCGACTCCGTATCCTTCAATTCCTTGCTGGTGTCAGCGTCGGAACGATATGAGAGATTCAGCAGTGAATCCTGGAGCCAATAATAAGCCGCTTCGGCCCTGGCATCAGGCGTCGGGAGAGAATCAAACTGCTCCACGACTTTCTTGATGTGCTTCCCTGGACCGATATATGCCTCCAGCCAGCGCGGGATCCCCCCGGCGATCGACCCCCAAAACGCCGCGGGTGATGTGCTGCCGCTGTAATACAAATGCAGATTTCCCTCGAGCGCCTTCTGCGGGAGCGAATAAACCTCATCCTTGAAAGGTGGGACATCGGTAATTGTGAAGTACAGCTCCTTGAGATCCTTAAGCGACGGCAACCTTTGAACATTTACCGGCTTATCAAGATTTTGAGCGATGTAATACGGCTGGAGCCCCGTCGGATAGAGAATCGCCAGCAGCCAGTTGTCGGTAGAAGATCGGTTGATCTTCCAGCGAAGCTCTCCTTTCAACAGCGGAATGCTCTTCTGGATCGCCCAATAGCTGTATTGCACCGGCATCTTTAGTTTAATGCGCCACTCGATGATACAATCGCTGGTCACGCCGGGGATCGAGAACGAATAAACATTTACTTTGAACTTATCCGACTTCAGCGTCTGCTTTACCCTGATCTGCTCGAGATCGAGCGAAGCTGTGTCGCCGGATCGCTGTATGGATCGGGCCTGGACGCCACGCAATTTTTGGTCGCGATGATAGTACGGTACTTCCACGTCCGCCCAGGATTTCCCTTCCTCGTTCAGCACGCGTACCCGGCGATAAATGGTCAGGTAGTGCTGATCATCCGTCATCTTCTGGTCGTCGGCCTCGACCCGCTCGAAGATCACCGCTCCACTGTGGATCTCTTTGGCGCTGTCCGGCGCGATCTCCCACTCACTCGCGGCGATCGAGTCCCAGGAGACCGGGTCGTCGTAGCTCGGTTTGCGAGCCTCCGCGGACGTAAATATCAGGACTGTGGCGAGTATGGCGAAACCGGTCGGTAATAATGATCTCATGGCCCCTACCCTATTTAACGTGCAGGACTGTTTTAGCCGTAGTCATTCGTTCGTATTCTTTACGGAAGGCGCGCGCCGCCGCGTACTCCGACGCTTCCATCACGCCGCCATCCTGAGCTTCAAAGTTCGCGCACCGAAACCCGCCGTCAGAAGCGGTCATGATGAGAGTGGCGCGAGCCGTTCGGCACTCAGCGTTTAATGTATCCACCAATTCGGCGGTCCAGCCTTCTGGCAGACGCCACGTCACCTCTCCCTCCACCTCCCACGGATAGCCAAACCAGATCGGGTTGGCCCGCTCTGTTTTTTTGAACGCCGGCTTTTCAGGGGTTTGCATAAAATCAAGCTTGAGGATCTTCAGGTCACCTGAAGTCTGGAGGTAGTTGTCGCCGCTAAGCGTGTAAGCGGCCCAGGTGGAGTCGCCGCCTTCGCCCGATTGATAATCGGTGATCTTCACTCCTGGTATAGTGCCCGTGAAGCGCTGGCGCACGGAATCCACACGGTCCGCCGGCGATATCGACTTCCGTCGATGTGCCGTATAGGCCGCGATGTTCCCATGATCGACGACCTGAACGCGCGCGGTAATTGATCCATCCGCCGCCAACGCAGCGTCTGCTTTATAGCGTCGAGTCGATCGACCTGACTGGAGCATGGGGATCTGCATCAGACAACTATCGTCGTCCACAGCGACAAGCGTAGCTGTTCCGTATAAATGGATCGGCAAAGTACCGAACGGCGCGCTCGGCTCAGTCGGGTCGAAGAGCACCCAATCCCCCACGTGGGCTTCAGCGATGGTGGCCATTTCCGGCGACACGCTATCGGGGATCGCGACAATACAGTGGTCGAACTGAAATGGTGTGCTCAGCTCCGTGTGCGCGCGCATGGAGACTTTCGCCAGCACCGCGCGGGAAGGCACGCCGATACTGGTCAACATCGCCCGCATCAACGCAACTTTGTCCTTGCAGTCTCCATACCGGTTCCTTAGCGTCGCCGACGAGTGCCTGGGAACAAAGCGCCCTTTGCCGATCTCGATCGCCACATAGCGGATATCGTTTTGCACAAACGACGCTATCGACCGAAGCTTTCCATCGATGGTGCTGTCGGCCGCGAAGCGCTCTTTGACAAACTGGGTCACTTCACTATTTGGTTCGGAAGGAAGGAAATGCAGACTGTCAACCCAGAATGCCGCGTCGCGCCAACTCGGAAAGTGAGTTACCTTGCTCGTCGGACCTGACGGAAAACTGTTTATCAGCACCCAGCGACTCAGTTCCGCCCATGGCGGCATATATGGCTCGTCCGGACGAAACGGCAGGTTCATGGCCGTGAACGTGTACTTCCCGCCAGCGGAATCGACAGTCACCATCTCGGCACTTTTCAGCACAAATTGAAGCTGCCAATCCGAGGGGAGTTCAACGCTGTACTGTACCCATGCCACCGGCTGCTGGCGCTGCATGAGACAGCCCTGAAAAGTCCCGGCCCAATCGCTGGTCTCCTCGACATCGTATTCAAAGGCGACGATCGAGCCCACCACCACCTTTTCGAACGCACCAACCAACATGTGCGAGTCGTCGTGCGAATCCGCCGCGGCATTTGGCGCGACCGATACTAACGTTGCCGCGTCAAAGGTCTCGGACTTACCGGTCGGCAAGATGTGCCAGCCGTGCACTCCTTTCACCTTGCGCCAGACGTACGTATCCTCCACCAGGACCGCCGATGTTATCCCGGAGGATTTCAGAACTTTGTATGCGACCTGAATGTGACTGGACGCGTGGCCATTCGCACCGACGCGCATCGTTTCGACGCGGCTAAGCGTGATCCACTCAGCGTCTGTATGCGCCAGGGCAGAGATATCGCGGCTTGACGCTACCTTCACCCAATTTGGCTCAGCCAGAATTAACAGCGGAAGGCATACACAACAGCAAGTGAGCGCGAGAAAACGCGCGGCTGATCGCCGCCATCGAGTTGATCGCATTCCCCTCCAACGGTCCGGAGTTGCCATAAGATCTGAGCCCCACTCGCAAGCATTGGCGTAATAGACCTTCCGCGAACATAGGCCAGCATGACGACATTGTCAAAGCAGAAATTCCGGACCAAAAGACAAAAAGGGCTGTCATTTGACATGACAGCCCTAAATCTCTACCTAAAGGTACTTATTTCTTCTCTTTTTTCTTCAGATTCTCCCGGCGATCATCGACCCCGTTGTTGTTCTGGTCAACGAAACTGTCATACTTCTTTGGTTCCGCCGGCTTGACTGGTTTCACCTGCTTCGTTTTTGGATCCACGGGCTTCGCCGTTTCCTTCTTGGCCGGCTGCTCGGTCTTCTTGGCAGGAGGTGTTTCCTTCTGCTTCTTTTCAACCGCCAGAACAGCCGACACACCTGATACCAGGAGTGTCAGTGCCAGTATGTATGGAAGTATCCATTTCATGATCATCACCATCTTCCACCAGTCTCGTCCTTTCGGGCGCACCGGTCAACAAGAATCCTTAATTCTTTCCCTTCCCCTTGCTGCGAGTCTCGCCGCCGGAGGAGCGGGGTGAAGACTGGCGCGCGGAGCCGCCGCTGTTGCCGGAGCTCGACGACTTCTGTTTCACTTCGCCGCCACTCTTGCTGCTGCCTCCATCGTTGTTCCCCTTGTCGCTCTTCTCGGCCTTGCGTTGCTCTACCTGCGCGGGCTGGGATGTGGATCGTTCCTTTCGCTCGACAGTCCGTCCGCCGGAAGAACCGGAGTTGGAGTTGCCACTCCGCTTCTCCACCGTCCCGCTTCTTTTGCGGTAATAATCTGAAGAGCCACTCTTGCTCTTCGAGTCGTAGCTGTCGGAGCGTCCGGACGAACTCTTTCGTTCAGCTTTATTGTAGGTCCCGCGATCGCTTCCGGAACGATCGCTCGCAGAGCCGCTGTTCCCGTCAAAACGGGCCTTGGAACTGCGGCGATCCGCGGTCGAACGGTTGCTCGAACCGCCGATCGTCGAGGATTCATACCCGCGCTCGGTCTTGACCACGGCACCGTCGCCGCGCACATGCTTTTTGGGCAGTGCCGCGAAGCTGGACCCATCGGACTCATTCCGCTTGCTCGCGCCCACGCCGTTGCTCGGGCTGGCCGCGATCTTGCCGGAGACGCGAGTCTGCTTCTTGACCACTTCGGTGTAGTTCGGATAACCGTTCTTCACCGGATCACGATAGCCGACCACATGCACTTCTTTGTACTTCGATACCACACCCGGACGCGGACGAATGATCGTCTGGTTCAGGATCACCGTGTTGTAGTGGTTGACATGAACATAATCTTCCCAGCAATAGCCGTAACGATCATAGATGGTGATCGTCCGCCAGCCTACCAGTACGCGCGGGATATAAAGCGGAGCGCAGCCCCAGTAGATGCCGTCGATATAAACTGACGCGCCCCACGGGTAGTCGAAATAGACATTTCCGCACACCGACCAGGCGGGATAGGTCGGATAATAGACCGGACGAAAATAGTCCGGTTCCCATTCCTCTACCCAGATCACCTCACGATCCACCGCGAAGCGCTGATCCGGGTGACGGTGGAAATACCGGCTGGTCAGATAATCCAGGAACTCGTCGCGGTCGTCGTCGTCACGGCAGACAATTCCGGACCCGTTGTACCAGTTCGGGATCGAGAACTGCTCGCGTGACGCGATGATCTGGATCGTTTCGTTCCCTTCCGGACCATCAACGATCAGGTCAAAATCATCATCCGCGCCCGGCAAGGTATAGGTGATGCCGCCCCGGCGCCACGGGTTGTCCCCTGGCTGGCTCGGGTAAAGCAGGTTCACCCGCCCGCGCGAGTCGATCGAGACGATCGCCACGTACGCGTCGGCGTTGACGCGATAATGCATCTTGATGTTGTCCCCGATGAAATACTCGTTATCGCTCCGGTTCACCCAGACATCGGCATCGAGATTCCGATCGACCCGGATGTAATCCTCACGATAACTGTCGTCATCCCGCGAGTTGTCCCGGTACTCCGTATCATAGTCGTAGTCATCATCGGAGCGGTCACGCTGGTACTGCTGGGCCATCACGGTCGATCCGGCCACAAGCATCGCCAGCACAACGATCAGGGAGGTCACACTCTTTCGCCACATATATACCATCCTTTACTATTCGGCGTTGCGAGTCGAGGTTGACTGCTTCTTTAAGTAGTTATCACCATGCACCGGACGTTCAAATTCGAGCGGCGCGATCAATTCTGGATTGCCGGTCGCGGTCTGATAGCCCCACTGCAGGACGATCGAGCCGGACGGGTTGATCGCCTGGACACGCACTTTGGCGTAGTGATTGTCCGC
>JAMPYH010000079.1 GCA_023700785.1 Candidatus Zixiibacteriota bacterium | reverse complement strand
TACGATTCGGAGAGGATATCCTCGGCGACCGTTACCAGCACTTTCTTGACCGTCAGCCCCTTGATGTCCATCCCCAGGATCTTCTGGGCCAGCACCCGCGCGGCCTCGGCGTTTTCGGCGAACTTCACCCCGCCCGCTTTGCCGCGTCCGCCGACATGCACCTGGGCCTTGACCATCACGGCCTTATTGTACTGCTGCGCCAGGCTGAACGCTTCGGCCGGTGTGGTCGCGACCGCGCCCGCGGGGACCGGAATACCGGCTTCGGCAAACAGCTCTTTCGCCTGATACTCGTGGATCTTCATTCGTTGCTATCCTTATCCTTAGTTGTATGAGCCTTCGCGTTGATGATCTGCTGATACCGCTCGCGCGCGTATCGCTCCAGGGTCTCCCGAGTGTTGTCGCCGGGTTCGTCGAGGACACGATCGAGAAGATGATTGAGAATATTCCCCACGATCGGGCCGGGCGGGATATTGAACAATTGCATGATGTCTCCGCCATGAATGGCGAGATCGTGCAAGCCAAACGGGGGCTGTTTCGCCAACTCCGCCTTGATCTCCGCCTCGAATTGATCGACATCGTCGGTATTGCCGCCCATCCCCTGGCCGACTACATCGGCGCGCCGCAGGTCAAGCAGATCCCAGATCAGGTTTACACCGACCTTTTTGACCAGGCGGCGAAGTCCCTTGTCACTCACTCCGGTCGTGAACATGTGCCGCTCAACGAGCGTCGAAACTTCCTTGGTCAGATCGTTGGAGAACCTGAGCCGCCGCATGATCGCGCGCGCGGTTCTCGCGCCGCCGATCTCGTGCCCATAGAATGTCGCCCGATCACCTTCATCGCTGACCCGGCGGTGCTGCGGCTTGCGGATATCATGAAAAAGCGCGGCCAGCCTGAGTCGGAGCGACGGCTTGGCGGCATCGATCACATGGAGGGTATGTTCATACACATCGTACCTGTGGTATGGTCCTGGCTGACTGACCCCGACACACGCTTCCAGTTCAGGCAGGACATACTTCAATAGTCCGGTCGTTTGCATGATGCGGAAGCCGTCCGACGGCTTCTCCGCTCGCTCCAGCAGTTTGGTCAATTCGTCGGCGATCCGTTCGGCTGAGACCGAAGTGATCAGTTCCGCGTGTTCGCGGATCGAACGGAAAGTCTCCGGCTCGATCATAAAATTGAAGCGTGCCGCGAATTGTACCGCCCGAAGCATCCGGAGCGGATCTTCGACAAATGACCGTTCCGACGTCATCCGGATCGTGCGATTCTGAATATCCAGTTGTCCCTGGAGCGGATCGACAAGCTGGTTGGAGTCAAGCGCCAACGCCATGGCGTTGATAGTGAAGTCGCGGCGGGTCAGGTCATCTTCGACAGGGATGCTCGGATCGAAAGTTACATCGAAATCTTTATGGCCGACACCGGTCGAGTGCTCACGGCGCGGCAATGAAATGTCAAAGGTATGTTGTCGCCCCTTGTGGAACTCGGTGAACTTGATCACGCCAAAGGAGCGGCCGACCAGATCGACCCGCCCGTGCACTTTCAGGATCGACGTGAGAGCTTCATACTGGATGCCGGTCACCAGGTAATCGCGATCCTTTCCGGTTTCCTTGTTGAGGAACCGGTCGCGGACCGCGCCGCCTACTTCGTAGATGCGACCACGTTTGAGGATATCGTTGATCGCGCCCTGTGACAGCCTGCACATGATCAATCCGGCACTATCCGTGTTCCCGCCTCTCCCACTACGGCCCTACGCGCGTTTTGGAACGAGGTGATCGTCACCATCTCTCCCCCATCCTCAAGAAACTTGATCGCCGCGTGGATCTTCGGCCCCATCGAACCCGGAGGGAAATGTCCCTCGGCGTAATATCGCTTGAGTTCCGCGAGTGTGACCTGCTCGAGGATCTTCTGATCCGGCTTGCCGTAATTGACGGCCACATTGTCGACCGATGTGAGGATCGAGAGGATACCGGCGCCGATCTCCTTCGCGAGAACGGCGGAGCCAAGATCCTTGTCGATCACGGCATCCATCCCCTCCAACAATCCCCGTTGATCGATATATACCGGAATGCCGCCGCCACCGCCGGCTATTACTATCGTGCCGCTATCCACCAGTTTCTTGATCGTCTCCGCTTCGATCGCGGTGATCGGTATCGGAGACGGCACCACGCGTCGCCACCCTCGATTGCCGTCCGGCTTCATTTGCCAGTCACGGGTCTCGGTAAAGATCTTCGCTTCGTCCTCGGTATAGAACTGGCCGATATACTTGGTCGGGTTTTTCACCGCCGGGTCATGTTCATCCACCAGCATTTGAGTGATGATCGTGACCACCGGCCGGTTGATCCCTTCGAGCTTGAGCCGGTTCTGCAGCGACTGCTCGATCATATACCCCATGCCGCCTTCGGTGTCAGCCACCAGGACGCCCAACGGAAGGATCGGCGCCTTGCCGCGCGCCAGTTCGACACGAAGCAGGCAGTTGCCGACTTGCGGCCCGTTGCCGTGAGAAACAACCAGGTGATAGCCGTCGCGCGCCAGCTCGACTATTCCATCGAGCGACGAGCGCGTATTGGCGAACTGGTTGGCGATGGTATCTTCCTGGCCCGGCAGGGTGATCGCGTTGCCGCCAAGCGCAATGACGGCAGTCTTGCTTTTTGCAGCGTTCAAATTCACGATTCTGTATGTACCAACTGGAGCGAGACTCCCGCCTCGCTCCAGCGACAATCCTTTGTTACCGCTTTGTGCCGCGCTTGACCGTTTTGCCGGACTTCCTGGCCTTAAAGCCGAACTTCTGGCTCAGCACGGTCTCGAGGTTCGGAGTCCCGATCTCCTGGAGGCTGTAGAAGACTCGCGCGGTCGGCTTGTTGATCTTGATCAGGCGGCTGAGATCGATCGGCGTCGCGATCAAGACCAGATCGCACTTGGTCCGATTGATGGTAGTCTCAAGATCCTTCACCTGCTTGTCGCCGTAGCCCATGGCTGGAAGCAGAGTACCGATATTCGGGTACTTGGTGAACGTATCCGTGATCGATTGCACCGTGTACGGCCGTGGGTCAACCAATTCGGCGGCGCCGTATTTCTCGGCTGCCACCACTCCGGCGCCATAGGTCATCTCACCATGGGTCAAGGTCGGACCATCCTCGACCACCAGCACTCGCTTGCCGCGGATCAGCTCCGGTTTGTCAACTTCGATCGGCGACGCACCGTCGATGACTACAGCATTTGGATTATATTTCCGGATATTCTCCCGCACGTAGGAGACATTCTCCGGGTCGGCGGAATCGATCTTATTGATGACGATACAATCCGCCATCAGCAGATTGTTCTGCCCTGGATAATAGCTGATCTCATGCCCGGGACGATGCGGATCAACCACGGTGATATGCAGATCCGGGGCATAAAACGGCATATCATTATTGCCGCCGTCCCAGAGAACAACATCGGCCTCTCGCTCCGCCTGGCGAATGATCTTCTCATAATCCACTCCGGCATAGACCGTCACGCCGCTCATGATGTGGGGTTCGTATTCTTCGCGCTCCTCGATAGTGCACTTGTGTCTGACCAGATCTTTGAGAGAGGCAAAACGCTGGACCGCCTGCGCCGCCAGGTCACCGTACGGCATGGGGTGCCTGATCGCCACGACCTTCTTCCCCATCGACTGAAGCACTTCAGCCACTTTGCGGGTCGTCTGGGATTTGCCCGAACCGGTGCGGATCGCGCAGACCGCGACCACCGGCTTGGCGCATTTGATCATGGTCGGACGGCCGCCTTCAAGCGCGAACCGGGCGCCGGTCGCCATGACATACGCCGCTTTTTCCATCACGTACTGATACGACACGTCGGAGTAGGAGAAGATGACCTCGTCCACCCCATGCTTCTTGACCAGACCGAGAAGTTCCTTCTCGTCATGGATCGGGATCCCTTTTGGGTACAGCTTGCCGGCCAGTGCCGCGGGATAGCGGCGGCCTTCGATATCCGGGATCTGGGTCGCGGTGAACGCGATCACCTCGACCGAATCATTGTCACGATACAGGGTATTAAAATTGTGGAAATCGCGTCCCGCGGCTCCCATGATGATGATCTTTCTTTTTTTCGTCAACATACGATATCTCCTGCTATTGGCTAATCGTTGTAAATGGGTTCATTCATCCGTCGATCGGCGCGAGCGCTTTAGATCGAGGAGGATTCCCAGATATAGCGGATCAGGTAGCAGGGAATCTGATAGCACCAACCGGAGTTCATCTGCTCTCCTTGCGGTTCATCATCCTATGCGTCTTTCCACGTCGTTTCATCATCTGCGCGTCGCGGCTCTCAGTCGGCGTTGTCTATCTGGGCCCGTTGAATAGTACCGGAGAAATCGACATATATAGACTTCCATTCAGAAAAGACATCCAGCGCCGCTGTCGCGGCTTCACGGTGACCGTTACCGGTCTCTTTGGTGCCGCCGAACGGCAAATGCGTCTCCGCGCCGATAGTCGGAGCGTTGACATAAAAGATACCGGTATAGACATCACGCATGGCGACGTATGCCTTGTTTACATCGCGGGTGTAGATCGAGGCCGATAATCCGTAGGCGGTGTCATTCGCCAGTTCTATCGCTTCTTCGAACGTGTTGAATGTCCCCATTCCGAGCACTGGGCCGAATATCTCTTCCTTCCATATCCGCATATTCCGCGTGACGCCGGAGAACACCGTCGGCTGGATAAAGTAACCTTTGTCATATGCGCCGCCGGTGAGGCGCTGACCGCCGCATTCCAACCTGGCGCCGTCAGCTTTGCCTATTTCGATATACTTCAGCACCGTATCAACCTGCGACTGATTGACCACCGGCCCCATCTGCACGGAGTCTTCAAGCCCGTTACCGACTTTAATGTTTTTCGCGCGCTCGACCAGCATACTGGTGAACTTGGCGGCGACATCCTTGTGCATGATAACACGGCTTGTGGCGGTGCAACGCTGGCCGGAAGTACCAAACGCGCCCCACAGCACGCCTTCGACCGCGAGCTCAAGGTCAGCATCATTCATGATGATGATGACATTCTTGCCGCCCATTTCGAGGCAGAGATGTTTGAATTTCGGCGCGCAGGCAGTCGAGACACGGCGACCGACCTCGGTCGAACCGGTAAACGAGACGATCCTGACACGGTCATCATTCATCAGCGCTTCGCCGGTCGAGCCGCCCGGTCCCGTGACCATATTAACTACACCTGGCGGGACCCCTTCTTCCTCGCATGCTTTCATGAGATTAACGACTGACATGGGGGTGTCCGTCGCCGGTTTGATCACGATAGTATTGCCGCAGATGAGCGCGGGCATCATTTTCCATGACGGAATCGCCATCGGAAAATTCCACGGCGTGATAAAGCCGCAGACGCCGACCGGCTGGCGGACGGTCATATTAAACTTGTTGGGGAGTTCGGAAGGGGTCGTCATGCCAAACAGGCGGCGTCCTTCACCGGCCATGTAATAGGTCATGTCGATCGCTTCCTGTACATCGCCGCGCGTCTCGATAAGGATCTTTCCCATCTCTCGGGTCATATCGCGCGAAAACTGCTCCTTATTCGCGGTCAGGCGGGCGGCGACACGATACAAGATCTCGCCGCGCTTCGGCGCCGGGACCAACCGCCATTTCATATAAGCGGCAGCCGCGGCATCCACAGCCGCTTTAACGTCAGCTTCGTTTGATCTCTGGAAAACGCCGATCACATCATCATGATTGGCGGGATTGCGGTTTTCAAAAGTCTCCCCGGACGACGACGCGACCCAGGTGCCATTGATATAGTTTTTGTATACTGTCGCGCTCATGGCGTGCTCCTTCATCTCGTGCTCGACTGTCACCGGTGATTTTTCGTTGTGAATAATTTCACAGTAACCGGCGAAAGCGCTAATATACCGCTTAATCGGTCGATGTCAACCGCTTTCGGCACATCTTGGTCCGCGATTACTCTATACCATGCAGCAGGTTACGTTGCCACAAGGATGGCTCGATACTCGCTTCTTCGGTTAACCCGCTGAGCCGGTCCGGCACTGTCCGGAACATGGACTCCGCTCCTCCAAATCGCGCGCGCTTCAATTCGCTCGAACCGATTTTGTTGGATGGAATCACGGAAAGCACGTGTATATTAAAAGGAAGGACGTGGAGGTAATGTGGGCTCTCTGTTATTGATCGCTTGGTTAAGTCTCCCCTTGGCGCCGCTTAATCCTATCGAGCAGGATACAATCGCCGCCATGAACCTCCATCTCTCCGCGGGCATTACCAGCCCCAACGGCATTGTCTCAGCCGGCCCGGAACTCTCCCTCAAGTATGAATGGCGTCCGGCCCATCCCCTGGTGCTTCGCACTGAACTCGACTTTCGGCTCGGGTCGATCGGCTCGCGCTTTTTTCCGGGCGGGAGTTATCGCCCGTCGATATATCTCACCGGCAATTACCAGTCAATGCTGACCGGTCTGGACCTGCTGTACTATCGCGGCACCGACCGGATGACCGCGTATCTCGGCTTCGGTCTGGTCTATGCGTTCAATCGATTCACCCCGGGCGAAGAATCTCTTCAGGAACTTCACGATGAGTACGGCATCGATGATCTGGATATGGCGCAGAAATTGGGTTATCGGGTGACATTAGGGCTGCGCTTCCACCGCGTTTACTCCTTTGAGCTGGCTGTCATGCAACTGAAACCTGACATCGTCGCCGGTCGCGATTATGGCAGCGGAGTCTATTCGAAACAGAACTTCCCGACTCAATTCAGCGGATTTCGCTTCACCCTTGGGTATATCTGGCAGCTTCGGCAGTGGTAGCCGGCGGCGTGTTATTGAGCGAACGCCACAAGTACCAGCACGCCACCGATCGATACGGTTTCCATCGTTCGGCGAAACGATCCAGCTTTTTGACATTCCTTTTCCGGTACAATTTCGCCATCGCCGTCTGAATCCCCTTATCCCCCGCCGAAAAAATATCCGGCCGCCCCAGGACAAACATCAGGTACATTTGCGCGGTCCATGGTCCGATCCCCTTCACTCGAATGAGCATCTCCGTCACCTCGCCGTCGGACATCTTATCCATTCGCCTGAATGATACCTCCCCGTCGATAACTTTCGACGCAAGGTCGCGCACATATAGCGTTTTGGCGCGAGAGAGTCCGACCGACCGATATTGTGCGTCGGTCAGTTTCAGGGCCTTGGCGGGAGTGAACCTGCCACCGGCGAGAGTTCGAAGTCGCTGGAAGATCCGGGTAGCGACGATTGTGGATAACTGCTGACCAACGATGATCTCGGCGACCGTCTCAAAGCCGCCCTTTGCCTGTTTGAGGAGGCATGGTCCACACCGGGTCATCAACTGTTTCAAGATCGGGTCCCGTTCGGCGAGGTATGCTACGGCCCGCGAGTGATCGAGCGATGGTTTCGGTTTGCGCATGGATAAATCTACACACGACCGAGGGACGTAGCATCACTTTTTCCGCAAGAAATCAGGAATAGCGCCTGAACCAAAGCGGCCGTCCGAAGGTTATAGACTGCAAATCAGCCAATTTTTATGAGGAATCACCAATGAAGCTACATTACTGGGTCATCGCGCTGGGCGCTTACATGCTGCTCATGGGCATCGTCGGCTATGTCCGGACCGGATCGCCTACCGCGCTTTATATCAACGGCGGCATCGCGCTGGCGACAATAATCCTGGGCTATCTTTGGGGCAAGGATCTCGCCGGTTCAATGGGCACCGTGGTGCTGGTCTGGGTCGCGCTGAACACGGTTATGCTGGGGTATATGACTTTCAAGCGGATCGCCGCGCATGCCGAAACGCGCGCCGGCTCAGAACTCATTTTCGGGTCGATGGCGGTTTTTGCGATGATTGTGTTGATTCAGCTTATTCGCCATCGATTCAGCGGGTGAGATCGCCCGCTCATAGATAACATATCTGCTCAAGAACGCTCGTCGAAAAGCGTCGAACCGCTTTTCGGCGATCGCCTGCCGAATATTCCGCATTAAGTGCTGAAAGAAGTAGCTGTTGTGGTAGGTCGCCAGCACCATGCCGGTGATCTCGCGCTGGTTGTACAGGTGGCGGATATAGGCACGGCTATAACGCCGGCAGACCATACAGTCGCAGTTCGGGTCAAGGGGCCGCTCATCGGCGGCATACTCGGCGTTGCGGTACACTATCTGACCTTCGGACGTAAACACATTCCCCGTCCGCGCGTTGCGAGTCGGCAGGACACAGTCAAACATGTCAACGCCGTACGACACTGCCATCAGCAGGTCTTCCGGATAACCAACCCCCATGAGATAGCGCGGCTTATCCCCCGGCAGAAACTGAATGGTGTGCGCCAACATATCTTCCATCTCAGCCTTACTCTCGCCGACCGAAAGCCCGCCGATCGCGTTCCCTGGAAAATCGAGACCGACGATCTGCTCCGCCGATTGAGAGCGCAGATCCTTGTAAATTGACCCCTGCACGATGCCAAAGAGGTCGATCCGATAATTGTCCGCGCCGGCCAGCCTTGTGTGCTCGTCCAGACAACGCTTTGCCCAGCGAAAAGTACGATGTACGCCGACTTCGGCCAGATCATGCGCGGCGGGAAACGGGACGCACTGGTCAAACGCCATGATGATATTCGCGCCGATGTCATGCTGTATCTGCATCACCTTTTCCGGCGTGAACAGATGGCGTGAGCCGTCATGATGCGATTGGAACTCGACACCGTCATCGGTGATGCGGGATATATCCCTCAGCGAAAAAACCTGAAACCCGCCGGAATCGGTCAATGTCGGTTTGTTCCATCCATTGAATTTTGCCAACCCGCCGCACTGTTTGATAACTTCCGTACCGGGCCGCAAATAGAGATGGTAGGTATTCCCGAGGATGATCTCAGCGCCGATCGCGTCAAGATCATCGGATCTGAGCGCCTTGACTGACGCGGATGTTCCGACCGGCATGAACGCCGGAGTCTGCACAGCGCCATGCGCCGTATGCAGGCTGCCGCGACGCGCGGAGCCGTCGATAGTAAGTAATTCGAGTAGTCTATGGTTAGCCAAGCGAGATATCCAGCGCGGTTTGAATGTCGGTCACGCCAATCACCTCGACCGATTTTTCCTGGACCTGCGCGCGGTTGGTTTCCGGGACGATCACGGTTGTAAAACCAAGTTTGGCCGCTTCTGAGACACGTCGATCGATCTGAGCGATCCCTCGAACCTCGCCGGACAGGCCGACTTCGCCGACTATCATTGTCCTGGCGCGGACCGGTCGATTTTGCAGCGACGACGCGATCGCTATGAGAATCGCCAGATCAAGCGACGGCTCGGCTATTCGCAACCCTCCCGCCACTGAAGCGAATACATCATGCGCGGATACCTGCATCTCAAGCCGCTTCTCGAGTATGGCAAGGAGTAACGCCAGCTTTTTGCTGTCTATCCCCGACGCTACCCGCTGTGGAGCGCTGTACGTCGCCCGCGTGACCAGCGCCTGAACTTCGACGAGCAACGGACGATTCCCTTCCATCACACCGGAAACGACAGAACCGGAGCGATGGGTGATATTCTCCGAGGTCAAGAATAGCGACGACGGATTCTTGACCTCCTCCAGGCCGCGCGGTCCCATCTCGAACAGCCCGATCTCGGCGACTGACCCAAAGCGGTTTTTGGTGGCGCGAAGCAT
>JAMPYH010000078.1 GCA_023700785.1 Candidatus Zixiibacteriota bacterium | reverse complement strand
CCCCATCTTCTGGAGGACTCGATTGGAGCCGGATTGGAGCGGCAGATGGATGTGAGGCATTAAGCGCGGCTCGTCGGCCATCGCGTCAACGAGCTTCCTCGACAGATCTTTCGGGTGCGAAGTCATATATCGAACGCGGGAAACGCCGGTGGTGCGCGCGACTTTCAGCAACAGGTCCGGAAAATCCGTGCCGTTGTATTCGTAGCTATTAACGTTCTGACCCAGCAGCGTAACTTCCACCACTCCTTCATCGACCATCTTCCTGACCGCATCGACAATGTATTCCGCCGAATGCTCGCGTTCTTTGCCGCGAACATAGGGAACGATACAATACGTGCAATAATTGTCGCAGCCGCGGGAGATGGTAATGAACCCTGAATACGGCGTTTCCTTGATCGGCGCGATCATATCCATATTCTCATGGCCGAAGGCGGTCATCACGGAGGTCGTCCCTTCGATCCCTTCGAGAACATCGGGCAATTCGAAAAGCCTATCAGTGCCGAGCACATAGTCAACATGCGGCACCCGTCGTCGAAGGTCATCACCCAGCCGCTGGGCCATGCAGCCAACGACGGCCACCTTGAGATGCGGTTTGCGCTTTTTGAAGCGGTAGATCTCGCCGAGCCGGCCAATAACCCGGTCTTCAGCTTTTTCGCGGACAGAGCAGGTATTAAAGATGATCAAGTCGGCCTGCGATTCGTCCGCGACCCGACGATATCCCCGAGTGATCAGGGTGGAGGCCAGGGTCGAGGAATCGGCCAGGTTCATCTGGCAGCCGTACGTCGATATATGAAAGGTCTCTACTTTTTGCTCGCTCTTCACGTAGGTACTCCGCGATAAGTAAATGGCGGCCCGGGCGTAACGTCGGCATGATACCGAAAATGGCCGGGAAATCAATATAAAAGCTCCCTGCCGGTTTTCCCTAAAGAGCAAAGGAAAGCCCCGACCTGGGTCGGGGCTGGTAACTCGTTCCTGGAGCGAGCGCTTATGGGGTGCAGCCGACCACCATCGAATTGCCGCCGCCGGTCAGAAAGTTGATCATGATCGACAAGTCGCTCAAGTCGATCTGACAGCTGTTGTTTACGTCGGCCGCCTGGGGCGCAGGCAGCGTCACTCCGCCGACGGTGAGGTAGGCGACCAACGTGGAAAGATCGGTCAGGTCGCACTGATTCCCCGAAACATTGATATCGCCCGGCAGAAGAATGGTCGGAGTGATATGCATGCTCAGGGTTGTTTGATCCACTGTGCCACCCCAGGTATCGCGGACCCGGACAGTAAAGGTAAATGACCCGGTGTCGGTCGGTATGCCGGAGATGACGCCGCTGTTGTTTACACTGAGACCATTGGGAAGTGTCCCGGAAAGGATGGTGACTTCAAGAGCCCCCTGGGCGCCTCGCTGATCGATAGTGTCCCGATATTGCTTGTACTGTCCCCCCTCGACCAGGTCATCGGAATTGGTGACAATGTACATGAACCACTGCAGATCGGTATTGTAGCGGAGGATCCACTTCTTCGGGTCAAGTTTCGCGTTGATCACCTGCTTGGGGACCTCCGTGTGGAGCATCTTGGTCCGCTCGTCAACCATGAAAGTCAGCGTATCGCTGGTTCCATCGAGATAGTCCACCGCGAAGTCTATCGGCATGGAGAACACCTGCGGATTGGTGGTCTGCACCTGGGCCACTCGCAGATAGATCGTGTTGCCGCCCGGCGACGGTTCCGCGAACCAGGAGAACTGGTAGCTTGGACGATAGGTGCCATAGATCCACTGCTGGAAGAAATAATCCAGTTCTTCGCCGGTCGTCGCTTCGACCAGATCGCGGAACTGCTCAGTGGTGGCGGAACTATCGACATATTGGGACGTAACATACGCGTTCATCGCCTGCGCGAATTTGGTCTCGCCCAGTACGCCGCGAAGCATATGCACTACCCAGGATGCTTTGTCATAGACGATATTGTTGAAGATATTGCCGACCGAAGACGTATCATTGACGTAGATGGTTCCACCCGACGCGTACTCCTGGGTCGCCATGTAATTATGATACGCGGTCCAGCCGTCGCGATTCAGATAATAGACCGCCTCGCCGTACGACGCGAACCCTTCGTTCAGCCAGATATGCCCCCAGTTGTTGCAGGTGATCATGTCACCAAACCACTGGTGGGTCAATTCATGCACAACCACCGGTTCCGAGAATCCAAAATTGGATCCGGTCATCGAGGTCATTGTCTGGTGTTCCATCCCTCCACCCCACTCGAAGTTGGAGTGGCCGTACTTTTCATTCAGGAACGGGTAGGGGCCGAACGTTTGCGACAGGAGGCCGATGGCGTTGGGGGTGATCCCCCAGGTGGACAGCGAGTAGCTGTATCGATCAGGGTAGGTCGCGTGCACTATGGGCATCGTATCCAGACCACCGTTGTACACATACTTGTCCTGCCAGACCGTGTACTTGGAGACGGCTACGGAGAACAGGTAGGTGACCATCGGATAGCGTACTGACCAATAATATGTGCGAGTATTTCCCGCGAGCCTGGTGGAATCGAGCTTGCCGTTCGAACCGACATAAAAAGCCGAATCGACCTGAACCGCGATATTAAACGAATCGGCTTTGTCATCCATTCGATCTTTGCACGGCCACCAGGTGCGCGCGAAGTACGGTTCCGAGAGTGAGGTCATCACTTTATTACCAAGTCGGGTATCAAACGCGAACGCCTGGAACCCTCCCTCGATCGGGTGACCGTGGTAGTAGAAGGTCATCTCAAATTGTTCGCCGGTGTCATAGGTCTGATCAAGAGTAACCGTGACGACATTGCTGGCTCGGCTAAACGCCAGCGCTCCCGCCGCATACCTGATCGAATCAACCGTCATGTTGTCATAAAAGTCGATCTGAACCTGCGAGACATTGTCCTGCGCGGCGGCGGCCACAATCTTCACTTTTCCGTAAATGATCTCAGTGGTGTCGTTGATCCGCATGAAAATGTCGTACATGGTGACATTAAAGTTGGTTTGGGTATTGATCAATGGCGCGGCCGCTATCCGCTGTTGAGCGTAACGTTCATTCAGTAAGGCACGGCTTTTGGCCATCCCCATCTGTTGATGGAGCTGGGCCGAAGTCGCGTTAGTCCAGTCGGTATCGGAAACCGATTGGGCTGAAGCAGTTATGGCGATTAGAAGAACGAACAGCGTGAGGAGCGCATAAATCCGAGGCGAGACCGCGTTCACAAAGACCTCCAAGTTGCGAGTACATTCGAGGATGGCGCGGGCGATAATGCCGACCAATCAATCCGATATTCAGTATATCAGAATCGGCAGTTTTGTCAACTACATACAGCGGCAACTTCGCTGACAATAAAAGAGCGCCGTCCGGATCGGACGGCGCTGGTCTTGCGTGCTATTAGCCCGAGAATGATCAAGGATTACCGCAAATAGCGGTACCTGGCGGTACGAAGTAGGCGATCAAACGACTTAGGTCGCTCAAGTCAACCAGTCCGGAACAGTCAGTATCGCCGACAGCATAGGTTGGCTGGGGTTGAGGTGAACCGTTGATCATATAGTTGATGTTGGCGGAGAGGTCGCTCAGATCGAGACGTCCGTCCCAATTCCAGTCGCCATGATAGCGCCACATCCTGACCTGCACATGAACGGTCTGCGGTCCGGAGGGATCGAGCGGAGCGTTGATATAGAACGAGTCTGTATATGTGCCAAGGGTCAGGTCGTCGATCTGGAGGATACAACTGAGCGCCGCCGGGACGTTTCCCGAAGCTGCCACCGGCGCCAGCCATGGGATCTCCTCGTCCACGGTCCAGGGCATACAGCCCTGATTGGCATTCGTGATCTGTATGTTGATCGAAGCCGGACCAGTCTGTTCCTGACGGGGCACATCAAAACTGGAAATGGATAACAGCATTGACGCAGGCGGATTCTCATTGATCCTGGTGTACTCGACTATGACCATCTGCGGAGAGCCATAGGCAAACTCAGCCCAGACGATCAGCGTATCGTAGTACACCCCGGAAGGGAGATCCGGCTGGAGATCGCGAACCGTGAAAGATCGCGGCAACAGGCCACTGGTCGGTTGTACCAGCACCAGATCGGATTCATACAGGATATTGCCGACCTTGGGCGCGTCGCCGCCCTGATTAAACACGCTAAAGGTCGCGGACGGGATCGGGAAATCGTCGGTAGGACAACCGTACGACGTGATCTTCACCGTATCCATGCTGAGCGCGAGCACCGCGGGATCATCGACTATCCTGAAATGAAATACCACGGGATAGGGAGAATTGACCGCCTCGGGGGATGTCACCCACAGTGTATCAAAGTACTGCTGGCCCACTACGCCGCCAAGCACCTTGAATGTCAGATGTACCGAATCCGGCGCGGAGCCGCTCATCGGATTTACGGTGAACAGGCGTGTGGAGGTTTCGCTCAGCGTGAAAGTAAGCGAGCCGACTCCGGCGTTGCGGATGTAGATCGAGCGCGGCGGAGCATTGTCCGGTGCGTCAACGATGATATGATTGACCTGTGAATCGACCGCTATCATCGGCAGACTCGAGCCGAGCGAAAGTTTCACCGGGATCCTGACGGGATCATTGGTCGCGGCCGGATCGGTGACGACGATCGTGTCATAAAAATCGCCAACTCCCATGGACGTAATATCCACGGAGACCGAGACCATTTCGGAGTCCACCCCAGAGTTTGGCGCGACAGTCAACCAGAGGCTGCTGTAGGTCGCGCTCCAGTTCAAGGTTCCGCCGCCCGTATTTTTGATGATCATTGACTGAGCGGGCGGATTCGCGCCGCCGGTTAACGCCACAAAATTGAACGATGTCTTATTGACCGAGATAGTCGGCGCCGGAGCGGCGACGGTTAGAGTGACTTTTTCATAGAGCGGCGAGTTGTACGCGCCGGCAGAGACAACCTCGATGGAGTCAACATAAACGCCCGGAGTAAGGCCGGTTATATTGACCGAGACTGAAATACTGCGCGGCGTAGTTCCGGAGGATGGCGTCTTGAGAAGCCATGGAGAAGCTTCCACCAGGCTGAACGACAGATGGTCGCCCAGCCCATCTCCGGTGGAGTTGACACTAAAGTTCTGCGCCGGAGGGGTCGCGCCGCCGGCTACCGCGGAAAAGCCCAGTGAATCAACAGAAAGCTCCAAACCTGGAGCGTATATGTCAAAGCAATAGCCCGAGCCAAAGCGCTCTGTTCCCACTCCGTTACTATACGCTTGGCCGGGTAACCCAATGTAGAGGGGGAAATAATCCACCAGATTGCGGCCCACCCATTTCCAGCTTCCACCTTCAAACCAAGTGGCTGAGTCGATGCAGATATGTTTACCGGCCTGGCTGACATCGCCGTTAAACCACGCTGTGATCGCAAAGACTGAGTCATTCCAGGTGGTCGGCATTTGCTTGGTCGAGCTGGTCGGACTTCCCGCGGCGAGAAAGCCCACGGAATCCTCACCGATGCCATCACAGCCGAATTCATTAAAGGCATAAACGAAGTCAAAGAACGGAAGGAAATAGGTGGCCACATCGTCGCTGGGGTCCCCCGGTGTCCCACCATCGTCTATCGGTCCGATCGAGTCGATCGTCGTGCTATCCCAGGTGACACCGTCAGGCGAAGTGATCTTAAATCCGTTGGAGACATTGCATCGCTGGCCCGTGTCGTTCTGGTATTTGATCAGGAATCGGATATTCGCGCCGGCCTGGACGGTTGTCCCGCTGACCAATCCGCCTACCTGCTGGATCGTGATCACGCCATTTTGCGCCGAGGCGTTCCCGGCGCAGACCATCGCCAGGGTCGCGCTCAAAAAGAGAATCCTCCGTGATAGCCTCATGAGTGTTGCTCCGTGGGTTGGGTAGCTGCTGCAGACGCTACTGATAGGTACATATTCGTGTTTCGTCCTGAACGAATCTATGACAATGGTCCGTCGCGTGGTCCGGGTTCAGACGCCATCGCGAAGCGGCGCCGGAGTCACTGACAGCAGAGAATAGACCGACCTTTCCCGCTCGCGCCGACGCGATGACGGAGTCGCGGTTGCCTCGCCCCGCTGACGTGCGAGTTGTCACTGTATGCGCGCGAAACGCGCCTGCCTGGCCGGCAGACCTAGCGAAAGAATTTCAGTTGGAAATGCGAACCTTATCTACATGATAAATATAGACGCGCGACCGTTCGCGTGTCAAGCGGAAATGCGCTGTGTGACGGGGATTAACCGAGATCTAACGGAAATAAAACTGGATTTGTCCGGACTACTATTTTTTGCGGCGAGATCTCGCTCCGGCCGCCGCCCGAGATTTGGGGCGGTGGGTCCGTTTTTTTTTGCGGGAGCGAGCGATCTCTTTGGCGAAGATCTTCTCGAGTGTGTACGTGGACGGCTGGAAGTCCAGCAAGCAGTGCTCGAACAGATCATCCACCCGCTCGATAAAGACGAACTTGGTTTTGCGCACTATCTCGCGGGGGAGATCTTTGATATCCTTCTCGTTCTCTTTGGGGAGCGCGACTTCGTAAATACCGGCGCGATACGCCGCGGATATTTTTTCCTTCATGCCCGCTACGGGAAGAACGCGGCCCCGCAAGGTGACTTCGCCGGTCATGGCTATATCATTCCGGATCGGCCGCTCGGACATGACTGAGGCGATAACCAGGCAGACGGTAACGCCGGCGGACGGTCCATCTTTGGGGATCGCGCCCGAAGGGAAGTGGATATGGATGTCAAACTCGTTAAAATCATTCGGGTCGATCCCGAGGATATCGGATTTCGAGCGCACATAGGAATGGGCCGCCTGGATCGATTCACGCATCACTTCACCGAGCGAACCGGTGGTAATGATCTGCCCCTCCCCTTTCATCTTGAGTCCTTCGATGAACATTAACTCGCCGCCAGCGCCGGTCCAGGCCAGTCCCGCCGCGGTACCGATCTCGGGAGCCTTTTCCGCTTTTTCCGGGATAAAGATCGGCGTGCCAAGATAGCCGGTCAGACTCTTTTCATTGATGACCCATGACTGCTTTTGTTTCTCCGCCTTTTCCAGAGCGATCTTGCGGCAGATCTTTTCGATCTGCTGCGAAAAAGAAAGCAATCCGGCTTCCTGAGTATAGTGCGCAATGATGCGGCCAAGAGTTTTTTCGTTGATATTGACCTGCGACTTGATCAGCCCGTGCCGTTTAAGCAGCGTGGGGATGATATAGCGGCGGGCAATGACGATCTTCTCCCGTTCTATATATCCGGGGAACTCAACAACTTCAAGGCGCGGGATGAATTGCTCCGGCAATTCCTCGTAGGAGCGGACCGAGCAGACAAAGAAGACCTTGCTCAGGTCAAACGGAACGCCAATGTAGTTATCGAGGAATCGGCTGTTGCGTCGATTGTCGATCGCCTCCAACAGCGCCATATTGACCGAGCTGTCGTTATCGACATTAAAGTAGTCGAGATCCTCGATCAGCACCACCGGGTCGGCGGCGCCGACCTCACGCAACATTCGGACCATTCTCCCCGGCGCGGCGCCGAGCCAGGTGCGGGTGGTTCCCTTGATGTCCGAGACCTCGGATATTCCGCCGACCGAAATTCGCACAAACGGTTTGCTGAGCGCGCGAGCGATCGCTTTGACAAGCGACGCTTTCCCCGTGCCGGGGGCGCCGACCAGACAGAGAGTCGGTCCTTCGTCGATGCCGCCGAGCAGCTTTCGCACCGAAAGCCGCTGCATGATCTGTTCTTTCAGCGACGTCGGGCCGTAATAATCGGTCGAGAGGATATGTTCAACCTCTGCCATCGTATAATTTTCGAGGGAGGTCTTCCCCCACGGCAGCGCCATCAGCCAGTCGAGATAGTTCTTGGTCGTACCGTATTCCGCTGACGCCGGCGAAAGCTCGCTCAGGCGATCGATCTCAATGCGCGCACGCGCGATAACTTCCGGCGGGAGATGGGTCGCGCTCTTGATCACCTTGCGCAGACGGGCTGCTTCTTTCTCCTCCGTCAGATCCTCACCCAACTGCCTTTTGATCTCAAAAAGCTGCTGTTTCAGATAGTAGCGCTGTTGTTCTTCCTCGATACGCTTTTTTGCGTTCTGGTTGATATTCAGTACCGTGGTCACGCGCTGCATCTCGCCATGCAGGAGGTTAAGCAGTCGATCGTAGCGGCCGTCGAGGCCGACCGACTCCAGCAGTTCCTGTTTGGCCTGCAGCGAAAAGTGGAAAGACGAAGCGACGCGATCGGCCAGCGCGGACGGGTCCTCGAGATTCATCTTGAGGACATTGGAGAGCTCCGGCGAATAGATCGGATCAAGATGCGTGATCTCGCCAACCTTGGCGATGACCGCATCCAGACGCGGCTGGATATTTTTATGGACAGTGGTTGGCTGGTCGATGCCAAACGCGGTTCCGATCATAAACGGTTCGGTTTTGAGAATGGTCGTGATCGACGCGCGCTTCAACCCTTCGAGTGTGACCAGTAGAGAGCCACCCGGGCCTTCCTTTTTGTCCACCACTCGCGCCAATACGCCGACCTGATGGATAGGCGGGTTGGTGGCAGTGTCTATCTCGGCATGGGCGTAGGAGGCGACAAACTCCATCTTGCGGGAAACACACTCTTCGATGAGCGCCTTATTCTCCGGCCGTCCGATCTGGACGGTCAACATCACCCCAGGAAAAAGCACTCCGGTCATGAGGGGGAGGATCGGGTACTCCTGCTGGGTGTCGGTGGTGACCGCCGCGAGGCGGTGTTTGGAGCGGATTATCATAGTCATGCCGGTTTGTACCCCAGATTATCGGTCTAAAAGCATCTTTCCTAAGAGAATGACCGGCATTTTGACATTACTGTCAAAAGCAATTTCTAACCGCTTGGGAGCCAAGGGCTCCCCGCCCTTAACAGGGCAGGGAGTCGGCCTGTGGCATCGGAGCCACCGGATTGGCGCAGAGCTGCTGAACTTCCCAGTCGGGAAATTGCCGGAGATTCTCGTAATTGATACTGATCCCCTGCGGCGGGATATCCAGGCGATAATACCCCAGCCGGTTGTTCTCGAAGACCTGCCAGTCCGACGCGTAGGCGGCGCTGATCTCTGATTTTAGACGATAGAGATAGCGCGCCTGGTTGAAGCCGACTTCGAGATCCTCTTTGAAGATCCAGCCGGAATCGCGCCCGACCCGCGACCAGGCCAGTTTGGTCAGATACTTGAATGATTTGCCGGTCAGTCGGACCGGGAAACCATTGATCCGGACCAGGTAACGGTCCCCTTCATAGCGGCCGTCAATCTCGATAACTTGCGGAGCGACCGCCATCGACGCGATAGCCGGCATACTCCCTTTGGAACGTGTCTCCTGTCGTAGCATAGCTACTTCCTCCTGAAAGATCTCTGTTCTACCCGGGTGAATAGTGAGTGTTTTTATCATGGTGTCATCAGCGTCGAGCAGTTCCGCGAGATGGGTGATCCCGGCGTTGCGCAACACCAGGAGATCCGACCGCATCAAGATCTGTCCGAACTGATCATGCAGTTCCTTCATGTCCGCTGGCAGGCCAAAGCGCAGACTGAACGCGTACCCGCGCGCTTCCTCGATCGCCCGATGTTCGCGGTCGCGAGCCGCGATCAGCGACGCGATCCCGCTGACCAGATGGGCGGAGTTCTCGGCCAGTGAAATGATCTGCCCGAGATGCATCTGGTATGTCTCCTCGAGCCGCTGT
>JAMPYH010000077.1 GCA_023700785.1 Candidatus Zixiibacteriota bacterium | reverse complement strand
TCCAGTTGACATTATGGTGTGGGGATATAGATTGACCCACGACGGCGGCGGAAGTCGCCGGTTTTTCTTTCTGCAGGCCGCAGTAGCTCAGCTGGTAGAGCAGCTGATTCGTAATCAGCAGGTCAGCGGTTCGATTCCGCTCTGCGGCTTAATCTTCTCTCGAAATTTTGAGTCCGAAAATCTGCAGATGTCCTACATCAACTGGCTTCCCCCCATTCATAACCACGCTATCCAATCTTGCGTCAATTGTGCATTGAGCATAACCAACCGAATCGCGGCTAAGTACTATTGAATCGAGTGGGGCCTCGTATGCGGCCCAGACCCAATCCTGCCGACGTTTAATCCTGGTTCCAGGGTCTTTCGAGTATTCTGAATCAAACTTAAGTGAACAACCATTTACGAGGAGTTTAGCTCGATTGCCAAAAATCTTGATTCGATGATCTGATCTCGACTCCTTCAAACTGAACAGCATAAGGACACGAAAGAATTTTGCTCGTTTACTTGAAGGATTGGTTTCAAATACTTTTGCCCTAAGTTCGAGTGAAGTAGAGTCATCGATCTTGATCGGCATGATGGTATAGATTTCACTTAGCGACTTTCCAATGGGTGCCCTGAAATCCTCCGAAACGAACCCCCACTCCGGATCGACGATGAATAACGAACTACAGGTGGGCAAGGTTGTGGCAGCTACAATCAGACATATTGCCAAAGCCGCCGAATTCGCTACTCCTCTGAAACCTGGAAACAATTCTTGCCCTCACACCGGCATCAGCGCTAGCATGTATTCCAAAAGTCGCAGCGTCCCCTCTTTGCCGCCGTCGCCAACTTCCATCGGCGGGCCAATGCAGGTCGGACAGCCGGAGTAGCATTCGCACCGCCGGATATGGTCGCGGCAAGCATCAAACAGCCGCTCGGACTCGCTGAACAGCTTTTCAGACAAACCCACTCCGCCGGGAATATTCTCATATATGTAAACAGTCGGCCGTTCGGTGAACGGCGCTCGGACCTGCGAGATTGACCGGAGATCCCGGGCGTCGCACATCACCCACAGCGGCGCGATCTTGCCAAGCATATTGGCCAGCCCCCGTAACGAGCCACCGAACTGATCGCCGCGCAATCCCAGCCGTTCGACAATATTCTCCGGAAACGAGTACCAGAATGCGTTGGTGTGCATCTCAAGCTCCGGCATGGTCAGCTGGCCCGAACCGACATTCTCGTGCGTCTGGAACTTGATCTTCTTAAAAAGAACTGTGGTACAGGTGACTGCCACTTCACCGGCGTGAAGCATCGCCTCGCCAATATCCTTTTGCTGGTTGACCGCGAGGACTTTCAGGTCGGTCTTGGTCTCGGCGTCGGTGTAGTAATCAACCTGGACTTCCTTGACATACGCTATTTTCCCCTCCCAATCCAGATTGGTGACCTGATACTGGTTGGCCGAGTGCAGGTAGATCGCTTCGGGATGCAAAAAGACAGGGGCGGAGAAGTAGTCGATCTCACCTATCACGCGGGCATTATCGGATTCATTGAGGATGACAAAGTTATCCGGCGAGGCTGACCTCAAGGAGACCCCCTGGGCGGGATATATCTCCGACGACCAGTGGAAGCGGTCGTTAGCTTTGCGCAGGATACTCTGGTCGGAAAGATACTCGAGAATCTGGCGGGTGTTGGCGTCGTGGCCGTATTCCTCAACGCCAAACGGCAGTTCAAACGCGGCGCACTTGAGATGGCTGGTCCGGATGATCAGGTTATCCGGGTCGATTATCCCCGACTCCGGCGTCCGGTCGAAGATGTACTTTGGCTCCGAACAGAGGAATTGATTAATGGCCGATGAGTTGGCGATCATCACCGTGACCGAGGTCCCGGATCGGCGGCCCGCGCGGCCGGCCTGTTGCCAAAGCGACGCAATTGAGCCGGGGTAGCCAACGATGATGGAGACATCAAGCGAGCCGATATCGACACCAAGTTCCAGGGCGTTGGTTGAAACCACGCCGGTAATAGAGCCGCTGCGCAGGCCAGATTCTATCTGGCGGCGCTCGTTGGGGAGGTACCCCCCGCGGTAGCCGGCGATATTGATCCCCTGGCCGAAATCCCCCTTCAGCTCCCGCTGAAGGTAGGTCAGTAGTACCTCAACATAAAGCCGGTAATGCGCGAAGACGATCGTCTGAACTTTGTTTCTCAAAAACAGCGCGGCGAGCCGAGCGGCCTCGTTTATCGACGAACGGCGAATACCCAGTTGCTTATTCACCACCGGCGGGTTGTAGATCAGGAAATGCCTCTCGCCGGCTGGGGCGCCATTGTTGTCGATCAACCTTGGTTTGCGGCCGATGATCCTCTCCGCAAGTTCAGCCGGATTGGCGATAGTCGCTGAGCAGCAGATAAACTGCGGGTTTGAGCCATAAAACGCGCAGATCCGCTTGAGCCGCTTAATGACATTCGCCAGATGCGAGCCGAAGACCCCGCGGTAGTTATGAACCTCGTCGATCACGACATACTTGAGATTCTCAAATAGTTTGATCCACTTGGTATGGTGGGGGAGGATTCCGGCATGCAGCATATCCGGGTTGGTCACGACTATATGCCCGGCCGAGCGGATAAGGCGCCGGGCAGTCTGCGGCGTGTCGCCATCGAACGTATAGGTCTTGATGTCAACATCGAGCTTCTGGATCAGTTCATAGAGCTCGCTCAATTGATCCTGCGAGAGCGCTTTGGTCGGGAAGAGGTAAAGCGCCCGGGAGTTGGGATCCCGCATTATCTGATCAAGGACCGGCAAATTGTAGCATAGCGTCTTCCCCGACGCGGTCGGGGTCACGACCACAACATCCTCGCCGCCGATCACCGCGTTGACTGCCGATGCCTGGTGCGAATAGAGCTGCTCGATCCCTCGAGCGCGAAGGGTCTGGATCAGTCGCGAGTCAAGGGAAGTCGGGAAGTCGGCATAAAGCGCCGGTTTGGGCGCGAATGACTTCCAGTGGGTGATATTGCCGCTGACTTCCTCGTCGTTCCGTAGCAGGTCAATTATCTGGTCGAGTGTCATGCGGGGCTCAGACTACCGACGTGAGACTTCGTTTACAGATATCGCAGAACTTATCGCTCTTGTTGTCGATATCGAGCATGATCTGGCTGTAATAGTTTACGCACTTGGGATTCCGGCATTCGGTCAGATCAAAGAGATGCGCCAGGCGGTGGACCGCTTCTTTGAACAGGCGGGGATAGACTTTGCTCTCATCCTCGGGCAGGCCATAGAACTCCTGCCGAATGCGGTAGAGTGAGACGACCGCTGTCCCCGACAGCTTGTCCACAAAACCCATCACAAAGGATTCGTCCGGCAGGTAGAGGTCTTCTTCGCAGACGGCCAAAACTTTCTCGCGGCTGTTGGCCTTGGTGCGTTCAAGTTTCGCGAGGATCACCTGGGCGTAATACTGGTTTCGGACGACATTGTACGCCTCGGCTGGCATCTTCATGCCTTTAAGGATATCTACCGAACGACTAAAGACCGGCCCTAAATTGGAGGCCAGTTTGTTTACCATCATGAAGTCAACATCCCCCATCGGGACGACGACTATCTTTGACTTCAACAACGACAAACGAATCAGCTCCTGTTATTCCGTCGTGAAAAACGGACTGCTTGAACCAGACGACGAAACCTTGACCTCAGCCTTGCGGGCGCACCTCGGGCACCATCCGACAAACGCGGTCCCGGCATTATTCAGGTAGATGCGTGAGTAAACCTTGCAGCACCGGAAATGGATTCCGATAAACGGCCGCTTCGGGCGCTGGTTGTCGGATGTTTCCACATCTCAAATATACGGATTGAACCGATTCAAACAAAAGGGGAAATGGGGGGTGTGAATCACATCCGTAGGAGACAATCAGTTACCGAACAGCCGACCAAATTCACGCATGATCTCCGGACAGGAGGAGGAGCCGAGGCGACTCGCGCCCGCCGCCAAAAGCGTCCGACAATCTTCGACCGTACGGATGCCGCCTGAAGCTTTGATCTCGATCTGCCCCGATCCGGCTGCATGCAGGATTTTGACTTGCTCGACAGTCGCACCTCCAAAAAAGCCGGTAGAGGTTTTGACAAACTGAGCTCCGCCGCTGACGACGGCCTTCGTCGCTTCGACCTGCTGATCATGGCTCAATATGCCCGCCTCAATGATGACTTTGAGGAGCACTTCCGGCGGTAATTGACGTCGCACTTTCCGTATTTCGGTCTCTACATCGGTAAACCGGCCAGACAAGATCCATCCGATGTTGGCGACCATGTCGATCTCGCGGGCACCGTCCTCAACCGCTTCATACGCTTCGGCGACTTTGATATCAGTCCGGTTCGCTCCCAGGGGAAATCCGACGACTGAGACAACCTTTATGTTGGTCGATCTAAGCAGACTCGCGGCAGTTGCCACCCAGGCCGGATTGACGCAGACAGCGTACAGATCATGAAGAATTGCCGCCGAGCATAGATCTCGGATAGCGAGTTCATTGACTTCAGGAGCGAGGGCCGCATGGTCAAATCGAAGATTGAGATCGGTAAGGATGGTGGGAACTGCCGGCATCGCTACACTCGAATCATCTCCCAAAAAGATTGTCCAGCGGCCGGCCGCGAGACCGCGAGGATATCACAAATTGTCGCTCCAAGGTCGGCAAACGTGGTCCGAGTTCCCAAATTAACCCCGTGTCTGACTCCGGCGCCGAAAACCAACAGAGGGACATACTCCCGTGTGTGGTCGGTGGACTGCTTCTGGGTCGGGTCACAGCCATGATCGGCGGTGATGACCAGCAGATCCGAAGGCTTCATCGCCCGCAAGACATCTCCCAGGTCCTTGTCCATTTCCTCAAACGAGCGGGCAAAGTTGACCTCGTCGTTCCGGTGTCCCCAGAGTTGGTCGAAATCAACGCAGTTGGCGAATATCAGCTTGTGATCGGAGTCCTGACTGAGGGCTTTCAGGCAGGCATGCATCACCTCACCGTTGTTGGCTGTTTTAACCGACGAAGAAATGCCGCGACCGGCGAAGAGGTCGTAAATCTTGCCGATCGCCAGGACCGGCCTCCCGGATCCTTTGAGGATATCGAGCATGGTTGCAGAATGGGGGAAGCGCGAGAAGTCTTTGCGGGATGCGGTCCGGACAAAGGAACCGGGCCTGCCGATAAATGGCCGGGCGATCACGCGGCCGACATCAAACTCGCCAGTCAATATCTCGCGAGAGACTTGACAGATTCGGTACAGTTCCGGAACCGGGATGATCTCCTCATGGCCCGCTAACTGAAAGACCGAATCAGCCGAGGTGTAGAGGATGACCGCGCCTGTCCGGATATGTTCTTCTCCGAGTTTCTCAATGATCTCAGTCCCGCTCGCCGCGACATTGCCGATCGTTTTGACTCCCGCCTTCATTTCAATTTGACGAACCAGATCAGCGGGAAACCCGCCGGGAAAGACCGGGAAGGGAGCATCAAGGATGATTCCGGCCATCTCCCAATGTCCGGTAGTCGAGTCTTTGCCGGGAGATCGCTCCGCCATTTTGCCAAAGCAGGCCAGCGGCGAGATAGAAGGAGGAACTCCCGGGATAGGGACGATATTGCCAAGCCCCAGCTTCTGGAGATTTGGGACATTCAGTCCACCAACAGCCTCGGCGATATGCGGAATGGTCGAAGCTCCGGAGTCTCCGTAGTTGGCGGCATCCGGAAGTTCACCGACTCCACACGCGTCGGCAACTATGATCAGCACACGCTCGATCGGCATAGTCGAAATTACGGTGCTGCCGGCGGCCGCGACAACATTAATCAACAGCCTGGGTCAAAAAGAAACGCGCCTCCCAATGGAAAGCGCGTCTAACCAATCAACGTGAATCGCCTATCGCGGCGGTGAATAGGTGACCAGTTCGTAAGTGACATCCATGGTGCCCCGGATCTTGAACTGGGTGAAATTGCCGTCCTTCAACCGCCGGCGGTCGCCATCAAGTTCCCACTTTTCGGTCATGCCGACCACGATCCCGTCGGTAGGAGCGAAGCTAAGTACACCCTGCATATGGATCCGATCCAGCCCCGAACGCTTGAGGGTATCAGTGGGGCTCTCGTGGACCGGGATGATCAGCATGCCATCGTAACCGATAGTGACAACTTCATACCCTTTGAGGATGTCAAACCCCTGGACCGTGAAGCTGGTCGACGCGGTGGCGGTCGTGTCGCCGAGTTGAACGTCCACCGATTGGGTCCAGACATACCCCTCGTTCACCGGTTCCTCGGGGAAGACCATAAAGCCTTGTTCGTAATACTCGCGAAGGTACTGCCGCTCAGTGCTGTCAACTTTGCTGATGAACTCCATATCAACGATGGTGCCGCGCGGTTTGAGATAGACGATCATCTCGCGGGTGTCATGGAGCGTGTCGAGCCTGGTGGTATCTTCCTTGTTCGGGACGACAATATCCCAGGACAATTGTTCAAGCACTTCCGCGGTGGAGTCCTCAAGCATCCGGCGGACCACCTGCTTTACCCCGGTCACAATTTTTGAATTGGACTTCTGCAGCACCGAGTCCTTTTCGTATATCTCCATGTGGCGCATGGCGAGTTGTGTGTACTCGAACTGCGCGCCGGCCTGATATTTGTAGCGGAGGGTGGCGGTCTGCTCAGAAGGGCTGCAGCCGGCCAGGAGAATACAGATCACGGTCGAGAAATTAATGGCGGTTAACAATTGTTTCATTTCTGATCCTTGGTCTTTTCGACCCTCAGCTCAATATGAACTGAGTAAGTCGGCCATACCTGTATATCGGCCGACCGGTCCCGGGCCCGCAATGGCGAAAATACCCTTAACCAGTCTGCTCTCTTCTTCCTTGGTGACAATCGCGGTTTGATCGGACCCGACCAGTTCACTGAGCGACGCGGTGATCAGCACGGGCGAGTCGTTCTGAGAAAACGAAAATGACATCCCGTTTCGCTGGGAACCGAGGTAGAGCGCAGAGATCATCAATACCAGCGACGCGGCAAACAGCATGAATGACCGGATCAGCGTCGTCGTCTCTGCGGAGCGCTCAGGGATCGGCGATATCCGTTCCTCATGATCCGTGGTCTTCGCCAGGATCAGCGACTCGGATTCGGCCCAATAGTCTGAGGGCGGTTCCGGTATGACATCACCCTCGCGAGACCGCTTCAGGAGGTCTCGCAGATTCCGTGACAGGTCAATTTCGGACGCGCAGGCTGGGCAGGCGGCCAGATGTGACTCCATCTCCGCTACCTGGGGAGGCGACAATTCGTTGTCGAGGTATGCTTCGAGGAGCGACAAGGCTTGGTGGCAGGTCATTTTTACTCCTTAACGCTCAGTCGCTTTTTTAGGATCTTCTTCAGTTTATTGCGCGCGATGTGGAGGTTCGAGCGAACTGTCGCTTCAGGGCACTCAAGTATGGCCGCAACTTCAGATTTGGTGTACCCGTCAACGTCGTGCAGCATGATCGTGATCCGCTGCCGAGGGGGAAGCCGGTCCAGCGCCCGTTGAATCTCCTCCATCACCACCTTGTCCCTGAGCAACTCTTCGGGGGTCCTCACCCGACGAGCGAGATCGACTTGCGTCTCGCCCGGGAGCTCTGTCAGATCGTCCGACACCGACCCTCGACCCTTTCGTTTCCGAAGCAGGTCGATGGCGTAGTTGGTCGCGATCCGCGTCAAGAACGAGGTAAAGCTGTTAACATTCGCTATCTCTTTCTGCCGACGGTAAACCCTGACAAAGGTCTCCTGCACCACGTCATCGGCATCCAGGTGGTTCCCCAGCAGCCGATAGGCCAGAAAGTAGATATTCTTCTGGTATCTCCGTACAAGTTCGGCAAAAGCGGCGGTGTCGCCCTTGACGAAACTGTCAACCAATTCGGGGATAGACTTATTCATGCCCCGAGTATCGTATCCTCGCCAGTAATGACGAATCTCTATAGGAATTGTGCAAGGAAAGAAAAAGGGATTGACGAACCATAGGGCAAAGAGTATGCTTACCGCCTGCTGTTGTCAATTGTTTTTTGTACAATGACTTAGCGGGAAAACATCATGCAGGAAAACGTCGTTCAAGCCAACAGATGGAAGTTCTTCACTGTCGGGGCAGTAGGGACATTTATGGCCACGTTTGACGGCTCGATCCTGAATGTGGCGCTCCCGACCATCACCGCGGACTTTGAGACCACTGTCAGTATGGTTGCCTGGACCGTGCTCTCGTACTCCCTGACTTTGATCTCCCTCATGCTGATTTTCGGCGCCTGGACCGAGCAGAAGGGGTACACGTTCGCCTACAAGTTCGGATATTACTTTTTCATCGTCGGGTCATTGTTGTGCGCGGTCAGCTTTTCGATCCACATGCTGATATTCGCTCGCGTCGTCCAGGCGATCGGGACTGCCATGTTTGCCGCGATCGGCCCGGGGATGGTGTCCAAGGTCTTTCCGCCGAACGAGCGGGGGAAAGGACTGGGGCTGCATGTCATGATGGTGGCGGGCGGATTTATGATCGGACCACCGGTTGGGGGGCTGTTACTGACCTGGTTCTCATGGCATTGGATATTTCTGATCAATATCCCGATCGGTATCTTTGGGCTTTCGCTGGTCTATCGCTATTTCCGGATATTGCCGCCGCATGTCGCCACTCGCAAGCTGCACCTTCCGGGAGCGTTGGCGATCTCGCTCAGCCTGGTCAGCGGGGTGTTCATGCTGACGTTGCTGAAAGATTACGCGGTCACCGATATCCGGATCTGGGGTTTGACGATCGTCTCTATCCTCTCGTTTGTCGCCTGGTTGAGAGCGGAGTCGAAGCCGGAGACGGCCCTGATCGGGCTGGAGATTTTCAAGCGGAACAGGACGTTTACCTATTCTCTGCTTTCAGCCTCAGCGCACTTTATGGGGACATCCGGCGTATTCGTCCTTATTCCTTTCTACCTTGAGAACATTCGCGGCTTTGAGCCGAAGCAGGTCGGTCTCTTTCTGATCATCCTGCCGATCCTGATGTTCGTGCTCTCGCCGCTGTCCGGCAAACTATCGGATAAGATCGGTTTTAGATACCTCACAGTCGGCGGAATGCTTGTTACCGCGCTTGGTTTATGGCTGCTCTCAGGTCTGCAACCCGACTCTGGTACCCTGTTTATTGTATCATCGCTGGTGGTGATCGGGCTCGGCATCGGATTCTTCGGCACGCCTAATTCGTCAGCCATGATGGGGGCTGTCACTGATAACCAGCGGGCGACAGCATCGGGTATTCTGGCGACCAACCGCAATATTGGTATGTCCGTGGGGATAGCGCTTTCGACTTCGCTTTTCACTTACCTTCAAAAGGAATATGCCGGTCTGGGGGGGGAAAAGGCGATCTTTGTGGCAAGCTATCGTCCGGTGATCTTTGTCGGGCTGGCGCTCTGTCTGGTGGGGGCGGTTTTCTGCCTTTATCGCGGTGAACGAGCGACTTAGCATTGGTGTTGACAAGTCAATCACTCCGCCCTATACTTGGGGCTCCAAAATCTATATGGGGCCATAGCTCAGCTGGGAGAGCGCTTGAATGGCATTCAAGAGGTCGGGAGTTCGATCCTCCCTGGCTCCAAAAAATCAAAAACCTCGCATCTGCGGGGTTTTTTTCTGGCTGGCGGACGCGGCCGAGTCCCGCATTGTATCGGCTGGAACTGTCCGCGTGTCTCACTGTTTTTAGAGGGTACAATTACTCGTTCC
>JAMPYH010000076.1 GCA_023700785.1 Candidatus Zixiibacteriota bacterium | reverse complement strand
GGTGCTCGTCCGATGCCGCGTACGGAAGTCACCAAGCGCATTTGGGACTACATCAAGAAGAATGGTCTCCAGGACAAGAACAATCGTCGCATGATCAATGCTGACGAGAGACTGGCCGTGGTCTTCAAAGGCCGCAAGCAGGTCAACATGTTCGAGATGACCAAGCTGATCAACAATCATCTGAAGTAGTCATCGCGTCGTGCGAAATGAACAGGCCGGTTCTCACCGGCCTGTTTTTTTGCCTCTGGTCAAGCGAGCGCATCCATACTATATTCCCGGCGATAAAACGCTCCACTATGCGAGAGGACCCACCATGCGCGCCGTACTTATCGCCCTGTTGTCTCAGGTCGTAATTATCACTTCCGCGACTTCAGCGGACTCTCCACCCGCGCCTCCCACCAAAACAGTAAATGTTATCGACACGTTGCACGGCGTGGCGATCCCGGATCCCTATCGCTGGCTGGAGAACGGAGATGATCCCGAGGTTCAGCAATGGTCACAACAGCAGTATGACTACTTCCGAAGTTATGTCGATAGTTTCCCGGACAAGGAACTGCTCCAAAGCGAAATGACCGCGCTTCTGTCGACCGGCTCGATCGGCCAGCCGTCGGTGGCCGGAAATCGCTATTTTACCTGGAAGCGAACCGGAGATCAGGATCACGCGGTGATGTTCGTGCGCGAAGGGCTGACCGGCAGGGATGAAGTTCTGATCGACCCCAACCAGTTCTCGGAGGACGGTACGTCCGCGATGGACTGGTACTACCTCTCGCAGGATGGCGCGTTGCTGACGTACGGCGTTTCTCACTCCGGGTCAGAACACACGACCCTCTTTATCAAAGACATTCACACCAGAGGCATGCTCCTCGATACCATCCCCTACACCCAATATGCGGCGGTCGCCTGGTTGCCGGATAATTCAGGGTTCTTCTACACGCGCTTTCCCACGCCCGGCTCGGTGCCGGCAGGAGATGAGAATTATTACCGGAAGATCTACTTCCACCGCCTTGGACAGGAGTGGGAGCGAGACTCGCTTATCTATGCGGACTCAACTAGTAAGACCCACTGGCCAAGCTGTGATATCTCGCCTGATGGCCGCTGGCTTGGAGTCGTAGTTTTTCAAGGTGGCGGCAGATCTGAACTGTATCTCAAAGATCTGCGCGACTCGAAGGGATCGTTCATTCGACTGACCGAAGGGAAAGACGCGAGATACAATATCACCATGCTGAATGACCGATTCCTGGTCACCACCACCGATGGCGCCACTCGCTCGCGCGTCATGGCCGGAACGTATCAGGCGCCGACGATGGCAAACTGGTACCAGATCATTCCAGAGCGAAACGTGGTGTACAATGCCATCGCCGTGGTTGCCGATCATATTGTCATTAATGGCACTTTGAACGCCAGTTCGCGGCTGGAGCTGTTTTCCCTCGAAGGGAAAGAGGTCAAAAAGCTGGAGCTTCCCGGGATCGGAACCGTAGCCTCGATCGGTGGTGAATGGAACGGGCATGAGCTGTTCTATTACTTCTTTTCGTTTAATCATCCCCCCGCCGTTTTCCGTTATGACTTTGGCACCGGCAAGACCGAGCTGTTCGACCAGATGTCTGTCCCGTTCGACCTGACCGATCTCGAGCTCAAACAGGTCTGGTATAATTCCAAGGATGGCACTCCGGTCTCGATGTTCATCGTGTCGAAAAAAGGGACGAAGCTGGATGGTTCCAATCCGTGCGTGCTGGATGGCTACGGCGGCTTCAACGCGATGGACACGCCGGTATTCAATCGACGTAAGGTCATCTGGATGCTGCGTGGCGGTCTGTATGCTCTCGCCAACCTGCGCGGCAACGGCGAATACGGCGAACAATGGCACCGCGGCGGCATGCTTGAGAACAAGCAAAACACGTTTGATGATTTTATCGCCGCGGCTGAATACCTGATAAGTCAGGGGTACACCAGCTCCTCCCGGTTGTCGATCTACGGCGGGTCCAACGGCGGGCTGACGATCGGCGCTGCCATCACACAGCGTCCGGATCTGTTCGCGGCCGCCGTGTGTGATGTCCCCTTGCTTGACATGCTCCGCTATCACAAGTTCCGGATCGGCCAGCTCTGGGCGCCAGAGTACGGGTCGTCCGACGATCCCGAGCAGTTCAAATACATACTCAAGTACTCACCCTATCAAAACGTCAGAAAGGCGACCGCTTACCCTGCGGTGCTCTTTAAGGCGGGTGAGTCGGATGGGCGGGTTGACCCTCTGCATGCCCGCAAGATGGCCGCCCTGATGCAGGCGTCGAGCTCGTCCGGCCGCCCTGTTTTTGTGCGTGTCGAAGGGAAAGCCGGACATGGCCAGGGAAAGCCAATAAGTAAAGTCGCGGAGGAGGTGGTCGAGGAGTGGTGTTTTGTGTATAGAGCGCTGGGTCTGCGAGTCGGGCGCTAACCATCGATATAACAAAGCGATGCGAAGGCCGTCCTCTTTTTGGGACGGCTTTTCTTTTTCCGTTTGTATGAATGACAATTGCGGTGACAATTCTGTTTTATTTGAACGGCATCCATATTATCATTACGCAACGTGAAATTGTTCACAATTGTGGTCTCGTAGGAGGTTGAGTGTCCATTGTCCGCCCCTTTAGGGGACTCCGACCCAAGCCGGAGTTCGCGTCTCAGGTCGCATGCCCGCCGTATGATGTGCTCAACACGCAGGAAGCACGCGCGATGGCCGACGGCAACCCGCGTTCGTTCCTCCGAGTCAACAAAGCGGAACTTGAGTTCGCCGATTCAGCCAATCCATATAGTCCCGATGTGTACCAGCGCGCCAAAGAGAATCTCGCCGGACTGGAACGCGACGGGATCATGATCCGCGACCCGCAGCCCTGTTTTTATCTCTATCGCCTCACCATGGATGGCCGGAAACAGACCGGCCTTGTGGCGCTGACCTCAGTGGCGGAATACGATCAGGGGAAGATCAAAAAACATGAGCATACGCGGCCGGAGAAAGTGAACGACCGCGCCAATCATATCACTCAGGTGGCCGCCCAGGTCGGGCCGGTATTCTCGACCTTTCGCCGCAAGCCGGAGATCGAGGCGATCTTTACCCGCATCTCGTCGCTGAACCCGTTGATCGATTTTACTTCCAGCGACCAGATCCGGCATGAACTCTGGGTGATCGATGACCGTGGCTCGATCGCGGAGATCGAGTCGGTCTTTTCAGGGGTTGACGCCTTGTATATCGCCGACGGGCACCACCGGAGCGAGGCCGCGTCGGAGGTCGCCCGCCGGATGCGGGAAGCGGATCCGCACCACACCGGGCGCGAGAACTACAACTTCTTCCTGAATGTTCTCTTCTCCGATCATGAACTCCGCATCCTCCCGTACAATCGAGTAGTGAAAGATCTGAACGAGCATACGCTGGATGAATTGCTGGCCAGGTCCGCCGCCCACTTCGAGGTGGGAAAGACAAACGGCCAGGTCGAGCCCAAAGAGCCTCACCAGTTCGGTTTCTACGCCGCGGGGCAGTGGTACATCCTGCAGAGCAAGGCGGGAAGTTTTGACGCGCAGCATCCGATCGAATCAATCGACGCGGCGATCCTTTCTAATCGATTCCTGACACCGCTGCTGAATATCGTCAATCTTCGGACCGACAAGCGGATCGACTTCGTCGGCGGGATCCGCGGCACGCAGGAACTTGAGCGGCTGGTCAATTCCGGCCAGTTCAAAGCGGCATTCTCGCTTTATCCGACAAGTATCGAGCAGCTGCTGCGGGTCGCTGATGCCGGCGGGGTGATGCCGCCCAAGTCGACCTGGTTTGAGCCGAAATTACGCGATGGAATGGTAGTCAATCTCTTAACTGACTGATAAACGAGGTATTTTGAGCATGCTCATTCTGATATCAGATAAGTTCGACAACTCTCTTCCGGGCGCGCTGGCCAGATACGGTGAAGTGACCGATGACAAAAATCGGGTTGCCGAGGCCGACATTATTCTGGTCCGCAGTAAGACCAAAGCAAACAAGGAGTATCTCGACGCCGCGAAGAATCTCAAGCTGATCATCCGCGGCGGAGTTGGGATGGACAATATCGACGCCGCCTACGCGATCAAGAACGGGGTCATCGTCAAGAACACGGCTGAGGCATCAACTGTGGCGGTCGCCGAACTAGCTTTCGCGCTGATGATCGCTCTGCCGAATAACATCACCAAATCCGATGCTTCAATGCGCGAAGGGAAGTGGCTCAAAGCGGAACTTGAACGGTCCGAGCTGCACGGCAAGACGCTCGCTATTCTCGGGATGGGACGCATTGGGACAGCTCTGGCGATCCGCGCCAGGGCGTTCCGCATGAATATCCTCGCCTGGCACCCGGATGTTTATTTCTCGGATTTCGCCACGATCGTTCAACATATCGAAGATGCCGTATCGCAGGCGGACTATATCTCGATGCACATCCCCAGCCTGCCGGAAACACGCGGTATTGTGAACAAAAAGCTGCTTGCCCAGTTCAAGACCGGCGCCTACTTGATCAATACCGGCCGCGCGGAAACCGTGGTGGATGAGGATGTGGTAGAGGCGCTCAAGTCCGGCAAGCTGGCCGGATTCGCGACCGATGTCTGGTATTCCGACCCGCCGGTCGATTCGCCGTTGGCCAACGCGCCAAATACAATTTTCACGCCGCACCTTGGAGCCTCGTCCAGAGAGAACATGCTCCGTATCGGCGAGATGGTGGAAAAGATCATTGCTGAGTTTGTGAAGGAGAAACGATAGATGGCACTCACGCAATCCAATCCGACCGCGGGGCCGGCCCCTGCCGGCCTGAAGCGGGTGTTTAATTTCAATCCGGGACCGGCGGTACTTCCGCTTGAGGTTCTCCAAACCGTTCAGGCGGAGCTGTTGAACTACCGGAATACCGGCATGTCGGTGCTGGAGATCTCCCACCGCTCACCGGAGTACGACGACATCAATAACTCGGTCACCGCGCTGATGAAAGAGCTGATGGGTTTGGGAGACAACTACAAGGTGATCTTTATCGGCGGCGGAGCGTCAACGCAGTTTTCGATGGTGCCGATGAACTTCCTCCACTCGGGCAAGACCGCGGCCTATACCGACACCGGCTCCTGGGCGGCCAAAGCGATAAAAGAAGCGCAGAAGTGCGGCAATGTGGTGGTCGCTGCCTCGAGCAAGGGATCGAAGTACGATCATATCCCGAAGCTGGACGAGATCAAATATCCCGCGGATGCCGCGTATCTGCACATCACCACAAACAATACGATCTATGGGACCCAGATGCATTGGTTTCCGGAGACAGGGAATGTACCGCTGGTAGCCGACATGTCTTCGGACTTCCTGTCACGGAAGCTCGATTTCACCAAGTACTCGTTGATCTATGCGGGCGCGCAGAAAAATATTGGCCCGGCCGGCGCGACCGCGGTGATCATCCGGGATGATCTCCTCGCGACCGCGCAGGAAGAGAATCTCCCGACCATGCTGAAGTACCGCATCCATGTCGAGAAGGAATCGCTTTACAACACGCCGCCGGTTTTCGCGGTCTATATCGTAAAACTGGTGCTTGAGTGGATCAAGAAAAACGGCGGGTTGGCCGCGGTCGAAAAGACAAATTTCGCCAAGAAAGAACGGATCTACCAGATGGTCGATCTCTATCCGGACTTCTATCGCGGTACCGTGAACGGGGACAGCCGGAGCTGGATGAACCTGACATTCCGTTTACCGTCGGAAGAACTCGAGAAGAAGTTTGTCTCCGAGGCAAAAGCGGCTGGGTTCATCGGCCTTAAAGGGCATCGCGATGTTGGCGGGATCCGTGTGTCACTATATAACGCGATGACGCTCGACGGCGCTACCCAGCTTGCCGAGTTCATGGAAAGGTTCAAGCGCGCGAATTAACGGTGTGCGTCCCTGCGGGGAGTCCGCCGGAGGCGGACGACGAAGCAACCTCTTAACGGCGGAGCCGATCGGCTCCGTCGTTTTATTTGTGGTCAGACTATCAGGGGTTTATAATCAGCGTATCCTGAATAAGGAACCCGCGCAACGACTCAGAATCAGGGGGGAAGACCAACTTTAATAACCTCCCCTTCACCAGCTCGATCTCCTTGGTGAAGACCGTACCGCTGGTTCGGTCAGGCGTGAGCGGGCGACCGGCAGTTCGATCAGTGTCGAGACCGTACTCGCGCTGGAAGGTGAGCGTCGTACGAAGGGGATACTGCGCGTTTTCCAGCGATGGATCGAATGACACGGTCACAGTGTACTGCATCGCCTCATTGGCCCGCCCCGATGGTCCAGCCGAGAATTCCGATGTGTACACGTGCGGTTCGCGGCCCCACTCCGGAAGATTGGGCTGGGGCTCGCTCAAAATCAGGGGGTGCGTACTGCTGACCTTCTGCGTGTTCTCGGGCGCTTGGCAATAAGTCTGAAGTGTCAGGGTATTGGTTCCATATGTCACTTGCGGCACCTTAGCCGTCTGCCAATCCGGAAAGACGACATACTGAATAGTCAGCGGCCGACCTGCGGCAGAGAACTTCAGGTCATACGACTTGCCGTATTCAATCTCTTTCTCGAAGGAGAGACGTTCACCGTTGGCGATACGACCGGAGCGGTCAAAAGTGAGTGAGTAGAGCCGACCATACAGTACCGGCGCTACATCGGCCATGATAAGCTGAAACGCGTACATCAACTCATATTCCGGGTTGGAGGCTTGTTCCGTTACTCCCAGCAGGCCCGCCAGAAGAGTTGACCCTCCTTTCACGCAGTAAAAGCCGATCTCCGGTCTCCCCACTGCGAGGGTTGTAGTACTCGATCCGATCTGATTCTCGCGTGTGACCACGGCACCGTCGTAGTATCGAATTTCAATGTACGGCTGCGGCAGTGTAGATATATCCGCCTCAACCTGGCCTGATGAAGCAGCGATACAGAACAGAGCACAAATTGTGAGCGTGCGTATGACCATGCTATTACTCCTTATTGGCTGGAGTCGTCATATTCAACGGTCTGGCGCTTGACGCCGGCACCACCTCAACCTGCACGTACTCAATTGACGATTCCAATTGAGGCGAATCTACCTTGGGTGTCCCACTTTTCCGAACAATGGCGAACGATCCACCGGCAACGACAAAGACGATCGCGACGACAACAGGAATCGGCACGGATACGCGCGTGTTCCAGATTCGTGCCAACCACCCGCGGCGAGGCGCCACCAAGTGGCGGCTGAGTTTCGCGGACGCCGTCTCGATCGGAAGGTTTTGCAGAGCCGCCGCCTGATGGGCGACCGAAGCGGCAAACTCGCGGCAGAACTTGCACGCTACGAGGTGTGCGTCAAGGGCTGACTGTTCAGATGGCATGAGTGCTCGGTCCCTTTGTTCTGAGATCAATAGCTCATACTGTTCGCACTGGTTCATATCAATACCTTTCCCAGTTCGTGCATTCGTTTCCGAATACGATACAGTCGTACGCGGATAGCCTCTTCTGAGGTATTCTGCATGTCGGCAAGTTCTCTGGCTGAGAATCCGTGCAACTCACGCAGGAGGATCAACTCCCGTTCCCCTGGCAGAAGCCGTTTCAGGACGCGTTCTATGAATTCGGCCGCCTCTGGATCGATCTCACTGGAAACGGTCGCTGCGTCGGGCGGACTCATTTCGCGTCTCAGTCGCTTCAACTGATTTAAACAATGGTTCCTTACGCTGACGAATAACCAATTCCTGATAGACTCGATCTCGCCGCGCTGCCGCGCCAATTGGGCAAAAGCTTCCTGAAGAACATCTTCACCGCCCTCCCGGGTCAGACCGAGGTGGACGCAGTAGGTCAGGAGCCGGTCCTTGTTGCGATCGTAGATCCGGCCAAACGCCAGAGGATCTCCGCCGCGAAACGATAGCCAGTCATATCTGTCCATCTCGGTCATACCTGTAATAAAGACAACTGGGAGCCAAATATGTTACAGATTATGAGCAAATCGTTCGCACGAAAGTTGGCGGTCGTCGATCGCCCTGGCTGTGGCGCAAGCGCGGCGGAACCGATCGGCTCCGCCGTTTTATTTGCTTGAATCCGCGGGGTTGAACGATTATCCATTTACTGGGCTTAGCTCTTTCTTTGGTATGTTCACGGGATTACTGTCGTCAGGAGGAAATTAAACATGACGCTGGAACTTGCTGTTCGAATGCTGGCAGGAACGCTGATCCTGTTTTCTCTGGTGATGTATTATTTTGTCTCCCCCTGGTGGTTGCTGTTGACCGCCTTTGTTGGGCTCAATCTGTTTCAATCTTCGCTGACCAAGTGGTGTCTCGCGGAGAAAATACTGAAAAAACTCTTTTTCAGCAGTACTTCGGCAGCCGCGAGGTAAGGCGGGTCGGCGCAGCGCCGCCGGTCCTGTAACAGATAGCAAGACAATAGATTGCCCGGATGCAGGCGAACCGGTAAATCTGCTGCTTCATTGGCCGATAATGATGGTATGACCAACCTGCACCGTATCCTATTGGCGCTGGCGCTGTTGTTGCCGGCACTGCTGGCGTGCGATTCGGCCCCCAGCAAACCCTCAGACAGAAACGACTTTACCTATCAGGTGAGGGGTGTTGCCGTCGCGGAGTTTAACCGTGACCTCGGCTTAGTCGCTGTCGAACTCGACCGTGATTCTGTTCCGCTGTCCACTGCCACCATTCGTTTTGATGGTGACACGCTCGAATACGGAGTGCCGTATTTTACTCCGGAATCGCTCTATTTTTCTCTGCAGGATCCGGCGATCAGTTTGGCCGGTGACAGTCTACTGCTGACCATTGACGATTCATCCTACAATAGCAACACGTTCTTCGTGACCGTGCCCGATACTTTCACCATCCTGACGGTCGAGCCGCCAAACCGGATAGTGACCGGCCTTCAGTCGGTTTCGGTCAGTTGGTCTGCCTCGACTAACGCGAATGGGTATGTTCTCTCGACGGTGCGCCGACCGGTCGCCTACACCGGTGCGGGCTACAGCCAGTTTGTAACATCGCTCAATCCGGCAGGCACGCTGCCGCCTGATGCCTTTTCGCTCAGCCCAGGTCCACTTCCGGATACCGGCTGGTACTATATCTACGTCTATGCCTACATAGGCTCACCAGATAGCGTGTTTACTCGCACGCTCCTTCCGGTTCCGATGCCTGACGATATGGCTGACAATGTCAATGACGATCCCTGGTTCGGCCAGGTAGCGTCAATGATCGTCGCGCATCGCGATTCGGTGCATGTCGTGACCCAACCATAGGGCCCTGGCCGCCATTCTCTTTTTATTGCTCGCCTCAAATCGAGCAACTACCTTTATCCCATGGCCGGATACGAACATCTGATCGAGCAATTGCGCCTGCTTGGTACCGAGCAGGTTAATCCCCGGACTACCGACATCGACCGGCTTTCGGCCATTGAGATCGCCCGGAAGATCAACGACGAGGACGCCACCGTGGCAGCAGTCGTCCGCCAGGCGTTGCCGCAGATCGCCCAGGCAGCGGAGCTGTACGCTAATACGATACGCGCCGGGGGACGGGTTTTCTATATCGGTGCCGGAACTTCCGGAAGGCTTGGCGTCCTCGATGCCGCCGAATGCCCGCCAACATACGGGACCGACCCATCACAGATTATTGGCGTGATCGCCGGGGGATACGAAACGATGCTCCTCTCAAAAGAGGGAGTGGAGGATCAGCGCGACGCGGCGGAGGCTGACCTCAAGTCGCACGC
>JAMPYH010000075.1 GCA_023700785.1 Candidatus Zixiibacteriota bacterium | reverse complement strand
TCGTGGTATCAGCTTTAGCGACGTTCGTGCTCGGCGCGGTCTGGTATTCGCCGATGCTCTTCGCGAAGCCCTGGATGAAAGCGTGCGGTTTCACCGAAGAGGATCTGAAGAAAAAGGGGAACATGGGGATGATCTTCGGACTCGCCTTCATACTGACTTTCTTTATGGCGATGCATATTGCCTGGTTGCTTAAAGGTCCGTCCAGTGATATTGTCTATGGCATGCTCGTCAGCGGAGTCCTTGGAATTACCTGGGTCGCGTTCGCGATCGGGATCCTCTCCCTCTTTGAGCGGCGCAGCCTGGCGTACGTGCTGATCAACGGCGGCTATTTCGTGGTCTCGTTCGTGATCATGGGGGCGATCCTCGCCGTCTGGCGGTAGCCGGAAAAATTGAAAAGTCTCGATGAAAAAACCCGCCCTTTTCGGGGCGGGTTTTCTTATGGCTCATTATGTAATCTAATCGAACCCTACTGCCCGACTTTTTGTTCTTTCGGGGCGGTGTTGAACGTAAACGTCAACCGGTCGAGCGACGCGCCGATCACCAGGTCAAGATCTCCCGCGTATTGTCCGCGCAGGATCTCTTCCGCCAGCGGATCCTCGAGATACTTCTGCAACGCCCGCTTGAGCGGCCGCGCTCCGTACGCCGGGTCGAATCCCTTGTCCACCAGGAAGTCCTTCGCCTCGGTGGTCAGTTTGAAACTGATCCCCTTCTCGGCGAGGCGCTTCGCGATGTCCACCGACAGGATATCGATGATCTGCATGATATGCTCGCGGTTGAGCGAGTGGAAGATCACCGTCTCGTCGATACGGTTCAGCAATTCCGGATTGAACAGCTTCTTCAGCTCGTCCATGATCTTCCGGCGCATGCCGTCGTACGAGCCGTCGAAATCCGCACCGTCAAAGCCGACCGTCTTCTGCTCGCGCAGTTGACGGGTGCCGACGTTTGAGGTCATGATGACCACGGTATTCTTGAAATCGACCCGTCGGCCGAAGGAATCGGTCAACGCGCCATCGTCGAACAGCTGCAACAGGATGTTGAACACTTCCGGATGAGCCTTCTCGATCTCGTCGAGCAGCACCACCGAATATGGTTTGCGGCGGACCTTTTCGGTCAACTGGCCGCCTTCTTCGTAGCCGACATAGCCGGGCGGCGCGCCGATCAGGCGCGACACCGCGAACTTCTCCATATACTCGGACATGTCGATACGGATCAGCGCCTCGGGGTCGTCAAAGAGGAAATCCGCCAGCGCGCGGGCCAATTCGGTCTTGCCGACACCGGTCGGTCCCAGGAAGAGAAACGTGCCGATCGGGCGGCGCGGGTCGCCGAGACCGGCGCGGGCACGGCGGAGCGTGCGCGACAATGTCGTGATCGCTTCTTCCTGTCCCACGATCGTCTTCTTGAGCTCTTCTTCCATCCGAAGCAGTCGCTGGGATTCCTTTTCTTCCAGGCGGAAGAGCGGGATACCGGTGATCTTGGAGAGCACCATCGCGACCTCGTCGGCGCTCAAGGTGACACGCTCCTTTTCGCGGGTCTCTTCCCACTTTTTCGTCTGGTCAGCCAGCTTTTCCTTTTCGGCTTTGATCTCGTCGCGAAGTTGCGCGGCCGTCTCGAACGCCTGGTTTTTGACCGCTTCTTCCTTCTTGTGCATCAGTTCGCCCAACCGTGACTCGGACTCGGCGAAGAATCCGGGGCGGGTGTAGGTCGAAAGATGCGCGCGCGAGCCGGCTTCATCGATCAGGTCGATCGCTTTATCCGGCTGGTATTTTCCGGAGATATAGCGATTCGACAGCCGCACCGACGCGATGATCGCCTCATCCGAGATATTCAGCTTGTGGTGCTCTTCGTACTTCGGACGAAGTCCCTTCAGGATCTTGATCGTATCTTCCTCGGACGGCGGCTCGACCATCACGGTCTGGAAGCGGCGCTCCAGCGCGCCATCCTTTTCGATATACTTGCGATATTCGTTGAGCGTGGTCGCCCCGATACAACGGAGCTCGCCGCGGGAGAGCGACGGCTTGAAGATATTCGACGCGTCGAGCGAGCCTTCCGCGCCGCCGGCCCCGACGATGGTATGCAACTCGTCGATGAAGATGATGACATCCGATGAATTGATGATCTCGTTCATCACCGCTTTGAGGCGCTCTTCGAACTGGCCGCGGTACTTGGTACCGGCCACCAGCGACGCCATGTCGAGCGTCACAACGCGCTTGTTTTCGAGCGTCTGCGGGACGTTGCCTTCAACTATCCGCTGGGCAAGCCCTTCGGCGATGGCGGTTTTGCCGACCCCCGGTTCGCCGATAAGGACCGGATTGTTTTTCTTGCGACGCGACAGGATCTGGCAGACGCGCTCGATCTCGGTCTCACGGCCGATGATCGGGTCGAGTTTGCCGCGGCGGGCGAGTTCGGTCAGGTCGCGACCAAAATGATCCAGCGCCGGCGTCTTGGATTTTTTCCGTTTCTTCTTGAAATTCGACGGTTTGCCGGACTGGATATTCTTCAGCTCTTCGTACGCTTCTTTGTAGTCGATCTCGTAGGTCGAGAGAACCTGCGCGGCCACGCCCTCTTCATCCTTGAGCAGGGCGAGCAGGATATGCTCGGTGTCGATATCTTTCGATTTCAGCGCGCGGGCTTCCTGGCCGGAGACTTCCAGCGTCTTTTTGGCGCGCGCGGTGAGCGGAAGCTGCCCCATCGTCATGGTGCCGCCCGACGGCTGCACCACCTCTTCGATCGAGGCTTTCAGGTCGTCCAGGTCGAGTCCGAGATTGGCAATGATCTCAACGGACCGTCCTTCACCCAGACGGATCAAACCCAACAGGAGATGTTCCGTACCGATATAATCATGTCGAAGTCTCGCGGCCTCGTCGCGCGCATACTCGATGGCCCGACGTGCCGCTTCGGTAAACATCTCATTCATGGTCTGTTTTCCTTCCTGTCTCTAATATGGTCGTAGGCGACCAGACGTCGCACTGTTCTCAACACTGACCGGTCAGTCGGAGTTCCGCAGCTTCTCCCGCACCAGCTGGGCGCGGACGAAATCGCGCCGGTTCGGGTCCATCTCCTGACCGAAATATTTCTGCAAATGGGCCGGCTGTGACAACAATAACATCTCGTTAATAAGCGCTATCGAGAGGAAATCGATGATCTTCATGGCGTGTCCCAGACGGACCGCCGACAGGAGATTCATCACTTCCTCCGACGTTAACACGCGCGCGTACTTGAGGATGCCGTACGCCCGCCAGATCTTGTCTTCGATCATGTCGGCCGCTTCATCCATCAACTGCTGGCGCGCCGCCGCTTCCGCCTCGATGATCTCGCGCACCACCCGGGTGATCTGGTGAAGTATTTCACCTTCAGATATTCCCAGCGTATTCTGGTTGGAGACCTGGAACAGGTTCCCCAGGACATCGGAGCCTTCTCCGTAAAATCCGCGGACAATCAGCCCGCTATGGGTGATCCGCGAAATCACTTTTTCGATATCCCGTGTCAGTACCAGGCCGGGCAGGTGGATCAGCACCGATGCCCGCATGCCGGTGCCGGCATTGGTCGGGCAGGCGGTCATGTAACCAAAATCCGGGTCATAATCGAATTCGAGGAACTTGCCGATCTCGGTGTCGTACCGCATGGCCTGCTCAAGCGCTCCCTGCGGGTCAAACCCGGCGGTCAGCGATTGAATGCGCAGGTGATCTTCCTCGTTCACCATGATCGATACGCGCTCGGCGGGAGAGATATAAAGCGCCTTCGAGATATCGCCGTTCAAAAACGCCGGCGAGATCAGATGCCGCTCGACCAGGAAATCCCGGTCGAGATCGTTTACTTCCTGCGCGGTGACATAGGTCCCTTCGCCCAGGATCTCCGAGCGACCGACAGCGGAATCAAAATAGCCGACTATCCGCTCTTTAGTGGCGGTGTCTGCGGAAGTGGGGAAACGGCAACCCGCAACATTTCTGGCCAGCCGCACGCGAGTGGAGAGCACGACCAGCGCCTCTTCCCCCTTGCCCGAAAGCCAGGCAGCCGGAGATTTAGCCATTTCCTCGAACATCGCGATATTCTTTCCTGTGTGGCTCACGAGTGCGCTACAATCCCTTGTTTGATAGTTTTCAGCTTATCCCGCAATTCGGCCGCGCGCTCGAAATCCTCGGCGGCCACCGCTTTCCGCAATTCGGTCTCGAGCCGTTCTTCTTCTTTCACCGGGATGGTCTGCTCGCCGCCGGTGGCGATCTCGGCCGTTGTCACCGGAGCGGTGCCGCGATGAAGCGAGGCGCCGTGGATCTTCCGCATGATCCCTTCCAGTCTCGGACGGAACGTGCGGTAGCAGTCGCCGCAGCCGAAGCGCCCCAGGCGGGTGAAATCATCGAACGACAGTTTACAATTCGGGCAGACCAGTTCGGTCTGTGGCGTAAGATTATTCTGTGTTGACATAGTTTTCGCGAAATTAGTCAGGATATCGGCCAGTGGGAACGCCCCCTGATCGAGCGGCGAATTGAAGCCGCGAGCCGACGCGCATTCCTTGCAGAGCGCCAGCGAGCTCTTTTCGTTATTGATGATCTGCGTCAGATTGACCTGAGCTTCCCGTTTTTTACAATCCTGACACAACATAGTGGTCCCTATCTTTCCCTCAACCGTGCAGCCTGCCGTCGGCCATGCGCAATTCGCGGTTGCATCGTTCGGCTAACTCCCGGTTATGTGTGGCGATCAGAAAGGTGATGGACTTCTGGGAGTTGAGGCGGAAGAGCAGATCATGAAGCATCCGACCAGTCGCCGAATCGAGGTTCCCCGAAGGTTCATCTGCCAATACTATTCCCGGATCGTTTGCCAGAGCGCGCGCGACCGCCACCCGCTGCTGTTCCCCGCCCGAAAGTTGATCAGGACGGTGACTTTTCCTATCACTTAAACCCACATCCTCCAATAACAGTTCCGCCCGGCGCTGTGCGTCGGGACGTTTCCGACCGGCTAACAGCATGGGGATCATCACGTTCTCGGCGGCGGTGAAATCCTCGAGCAGGTAGTGAAATTGGAACACAAAGCCAACTTTCTGATTCCGGATCTTTGCTCGTTCTTCCTCGCTCAGCGTGCTGAACTGGACTCCGTCCAGTGTGACCGACCCTTCGGTGGGGCGATCCAGCCCGCCAAGAATATGCAACAGAGTCGATTTGCCTACACCCGACGCTCCGGTAATGGCGACCATTTCGCGGTGTGCGACGGTCAGTTCGATCCCGCGCAGAACCTGAAGCGTCCCTTCGGCCGTACGGAATTGCCGCGCAATTGATTTCGCCTCAAGGATCGGTCTAGACTGTTCCAGGGACGGCCCCCTTTTCCCGGATATCCGGGAATACCGGCTTACCCATTGACGGCTCGTCCAATACAGTTATTGTCGCCATTTTTGCTCAAAGTTTTAGCAGTGCAACGACATCTACTTGCGCAAAACCTCAATTACCGACATCCTCGCCGCCTGGCTGGCCGGATAGAGAGCCGCCAGAAAGCAGATCACCATGGTCACCAGTCCGGCCAGACCGAAATCTGCCCAGTGAACCTCGATCGGAACGTAACTAACAAAATAGAGATCAGCGGGGAGCGACACCAACTTGTACCGATTCTGGATGAACGCGCCGATCAACGCCAGCACCCAGCCACCGGCTACGCCGATCACTGATATGAATAGTCCCTTATAGACGAAAATCTTCCGGATCCCCGCCGGAGTGGTCCCCAGCGTTTTGAGTATCCCGATCTCGGCCCGCTTTTCCATGGTCAACATCACCAATGTGGAGATGATCGAAAACGCCGCGACCAACACGATCAGAATAAATCCCAATCCAAGTACCAGCTTTTCGATCGCTATCCAGCTGAAGAGATTTTTGTGCAGGAGCGTCCAGGGGACAACATCGTACTCGTTCTCCAGGGCGGAATCTATTTTAGGGCTCATCGCGTCGGCCTGATAAATGTCTGTCAATTTCATGTGGACTGCGGTGGCGACATCGCCGGTCATAAATAGCTTTTGCGCCGACTCCAGCGAGATGTAGGCCATCTCGCCGTCAAACTCGAAATAACCGGTTTCGAAAATTCCGGAGACATAGAACTTGGCGACCCGCGGCCTCGAATTAGTTCGGAGGTCTTCGCCTCTCAAGGAATAGAGTACCACACTCTGGCCGACATAGACGCCCAGACGATCGGCGAGATTTTTGCCGAGAATGATGCCGGAGAGACTATCTCCCTCAAACAAAGTGCGCTCAAAGCTAAACGCTCCTGCCTTGATATCGCGCGAGATGTTCGCGGTCTTGCGCTCAAGCTCAGGGTCGATCCCCCGCACGACGATGCCGTCACCTTCGTTGGACGACGATATCGCGGCTTTGTAATAGATGAACGGCGATGCCGCTACCACGCCGGGAATTGATTCGAGCTTGTCAACCAGATCGCGATACTCGGCGATAAAATCACCGCGAAGATTAAAAACGGTAATGTGTGAGGTCGTGCCCAGCAGGCGGCTCCGGATCTCCGCTTCAAATCCGTTATGCATCGACATCACAAAACAGACCACCGCGACTCCAAGCGTCACACCGGCGATCGTCATCCAGGTGGAGACGGAGATAAAGAATCTCCCGGATCGGAAATAGCGGCGGGCGATGTAGTTCTCAAACGTCATTCGTTAGTCGGGTCCGATCGGGTAAGCCATTCCACGAAGGAAACATACCATTGATTGAATCCGGAAATCAATTGGTTTTACTGCAGGGAGGGAGACATTTAACCGCCTGGAACAAAGCAAGATAGGAATACGGGAAAGTCAGCACCGTCAGGTCTCCCGTTCGCCCGATGGAACAATAGTTCGGTCAGGTCCTGCCATCGCCAGGTACCAGGCTCCGAATGGGACTTACAAGTAGCTTTTGGATACACTTAGAAACGGACTCAAATACGCGATGGTGTGACCTGACCGATTTCCAGACAGCACCGTCAGGTCTCCCGTTCGCCCGATGGATTATCGCGAGCGCACATAGGACCAAGGCGAACGGAGGACCCGACGGAACATTTACACTCTCAAGAAAATTTGAGACTATTTCTTCTCGTCCTCAAGGATCTGGGCAAGAATCTTCGAGACCGGCACTGTCCCTTCTTTCGTCTCTTTCATCTGCGGGAAGAATAGTACATCGCGGATCGATTGCTGGTCGGTTAGAAGCATCACCAGCCGGTCGATACCAAAGCCGAGTCCGGCGGTCGGCGGCATGCCGTACGCCAGCGCGGTGATAAAATCATCATCCAGCGGCTGCGCTTCCTCATCCCCCTGCTCGATCGCTTTCCCCTGCTGCATGAACCGCTCGAGTTGATCCATCGGGTCGTTTAGTTCGGAGAACGCGTTCCCCATCTCCTGACCGGCGATAAACAGCTCAAACCGTTCCGTAAACCTTGGATCCTCCCGATGCCGCTTCGCCAACGGCGATATCTCCACCGGGTGATCGGCGATGAATGTCGGTTGGATCAGGTTCGGCTCGACTTTCAGCTCCCAGACCGCCTCGATCGCTTTGCCGCGGTTTATCAGTTTTTCGCTCTCATGGACGCCAAGTTTTTTGGCGGCGGCTTTCGCCTCGTCGTCGGTCATTGAGGTGAAGTCCACGCCGGTCGCGTCCTTGATCGACCCGACCATGGTCAGCCAGCGGAACTTCGGCTCAAAATCGATCTCCCGGCCGTCGTAGTTGACCTTGTAACCTCCGAACAGAGCCTTGACCGTGTGCCGCAGCATCTCTTCATAAAACGCCGCCATGTCGTGATAGTCAGCATACGCCCAGTAGAGCTCGATCATACTGAACTCGGGGTTATGCTTCCGATCCATCCCCTCGTTCCGGAAATCCTTGCAAAACTCCCAGACCTTCTCGTAGCCGCCGACGATCAGCCGCTTGAGATACAGCTCGTCCGCGATCCGCATAAAGAGCGGGATATCCAGCGCGTTATGGTGGGTCTTGAACGGCCGCGCCATCGCGCCGCCATAGAGCGGCTGGAGGATCGGCGTCTCAACCTCGAGAAACCCATGCGCGTTGAGAAACTCACGGACTATCTGGATGATCTTCGTTCGCTTGACGAACGTCTCCCGTACTTCGGGATTGATGATCAGATCGGCGTAGCGACGGCGATAGCGCGTCTCAAGATCGGTCAACCCGGCATGCTTATCCGGGAGCGGATGCAGGGATTTTGACAGGAGCTCCCACGACGTCACTTTGAGTGTCCGCTCGCCGGTCCGGGTGATAAAGAGGGTTCCTTCGGCGCCAACGATATCCCCCATATCCAGCAGGTCGAAATTGTCAAACGCGGCCTGGCCGACATTATCGATCTTGACATAGAGCTGGAGTTTCGCCGAGACGTCGCGGAGATCCGCGAAGATCGCTTTTCCCATTTTCCGCTTGAGCATGATCCGCCCGGCCAGACGCACCACCTTTTCTTCCGCCGCGAGCGCGTCGAACTGCTCATGCGATTCAGAGATCGCGTGGGTGCGCTCGTACTTGTACGGGTAGGGAGTTATCCCCTGCGCTTTCAACTGATCGATCTTCTGGCGTCGGATCCGGATCAGGTCGGCAAGCGGGAGATGTATCTCCTGGTCATTGGTTCCGTGGGTCTGCTCTCGTTCAGTCATCTAGTAGCTCCATGCAAGTTTCCGAAAGGCCGAATATAGGGGTCCGGGGGAGGTTTGCCAAGCGATGAACTGATGAAACCTGCGGCATCCCTTGGACTTCCTTTTACCGGGGGAGCTGTTCAGGCATTGCACACGTACGGAGTAATGGACCCAGATTGCGATTTGGTTCAAAGGTGGACGCCAGGTTTGGCCGATACAATTTATGGACTGAACCGATTCATATTGAATCATTTCTCGTTAATCCCAGGAGGCTTTAATGAACTGCACGAAGTCACTCTGTTCGCTCATGCTCGTGACACTCCTCGCCGTTGCTCTCACCGGTTGCGGCAGCGACAGCAAACCGTCGGCCCCGCTATCGGCCTTCCAACCAGAGATCGTCAATAACCCGGATAATTTCTCGTTCCAGGCGACCGGAACTGAGAATGTTACGTACAGTCGTGACTATACCTGGTCCAACTCGGGAACCCAGGCGTCGATCAACCATTCATCCGCGGTTGACTCCGGCACTACCTTGATCACGCTTTTCGACGCGAACGGCACGCAGGTCTATCAGAGCAATATGCTCGCCAGCGGAACGCCGTCGTCATCGGCCGGAGTTGCCGGCAACTGGACCATTCGGGTAAATCTGAGCAATTGTTACGGCACGCTGAATTTCAGTGTGCAGATGCTGTAGAGAAAAACGGCGACAATCGCCGCGATTGATGCCCCTTCTTGTCAGGCGCGCGGGTTTCACAACGAGACCCCGCGCCGTTTTATTTTTCAGATTAGGTTATACCTGAATACTTATCGAAGATCTCGAAATCAAGTGATGCACAAAGAATCAAAGAACTATCGGCCCCTAAACTTCCTCTCAAGCGCCTTCTTCACGATCGGCGGGACGAGGCCGTTCACATCGCCGCCGTTCCTGGCGACCTCGCGCACGATCGAGGACGACAGATAGACCCACGACAACGACGGCATCAAAAAGACCGTCTCCGCCTCGCGCGCCAGCTTGCGGTTCATCAACGCCATCTGGAATTCGTACTCAAAATCGGAGACCGCGCGCAGGCCGCGGATGATCGCGTCCGCCTTGATCTCCCGTACGAGATCCGCCAGC
>JAMPYH010000074.1 GCA_023700785.1 Candidatus Zixiibacteriota bacterium | reverse complement strand
CGCGTCGGTCGCCGCCCTTGACAAAAAACTGGGGATCGTCGAGATCCTCCTCACAGAGGGAGTACTCAACAAGGAGGAGTTCTACCGCTTTTCGAACTCCGTTGACTCCCGCCTCGCCCGCATCGAATATCTCGTCTCACCCTCCCGACAGGAGAGCACCCGTGACCCACGTCACCCCTGATACCTTTGATCCAACCGCAGGGGAGAGGCTGGCAGCCCAGCTCGCTCCACAGAATCTCGTCACCCTCGATTTCGACCAGCTTCGCGCCTGGCTGTGCGCGGCATCAGCCCGACTCGCGGCTCACCTTCAGCTCGACATACAGCACGCCGAGCAGACGCGCGCACACCTCCACGAACTGCGATCACTGCGCGACGATTATCGCTCTCGTATTGTTGGCATGCTCAAAGCGATCGCCATCGCCGAGCGCAATCATGCCAACGACGAATCGATCGCCGCGTTGCTCGACTCGCTTGAAGCTATGTCCGCCGATGAACTGATCCGCACCTATCGCAAAACCTCGGCCATCTTTCGCGACCACTTCCCTGGAAGCTACACCCAACTCCGCAGGTCGGGCTGAGCGCGCCGAATTGATCCTATCTACGTACTTCAGCCGCCATCGTGCGCGCGAATCCCCGACAGACCAAAATCACCCCGCACCCCACCATTCGTAGTTCCGGCAGGTCCTGCCATCGCCCTGGATTTTCGATTGCCCTTCGACCCCACTCCGGGCGATATGTTGGAAAACAGTCTATTTGGAAACACGATGGTGTGACCTGCCGGATTCCTCTCGTGCACGATCCGTCCTCCCTCATTAACCCCCGCACCCCACCATTCCAGGTGGGCGTAGAGAGCAAATATGACCATCCGCGACCACAACCTCGATACCATCGCCCCGATCTTCGCCACCTTCAAGATCCACCAGACCGCCACGGTCGACGATCTCAAGGACATCAACCTCGGCCAGCCGGTGATGCTTACCGGTAACTCCGAAGTAGGTCCGATCACCGCCAACGGCCAGCTCCTCGGCAAACTTATCGCCCTGACACTCTCCGACAACGACAACGGCAAACGTCTCGCTACTGTCCAGATCGGCGGTATCTGCCGCCTGGCTGTTTCATCGACTGTACCGTCGGTCGGCAATCGTGTTGTTGGCGGCACCGCCGGCACTGTTAAGCAAGCGCCCGTTCTCGCCGCCTATGATCCTGCCGGCGGCAATATCGCCCGCGGCACCGTGCTCGATATCAACGGCGCCACCGACTGCCTGATCCTATTGAATTAGGCACATCGTCATTGCGAGGAGTCCGTCCGCTTGTGGCGGACGAACGACGAAGCAACCCCTTCAGAAAGTTTCACCGCACAAATAAGGATCCCCATGGACTTTAATTCTTTCCTCTCCTCCGCCGCGCTCGCCAATCTCTCCCGCGACTCCGCGCGCGACCAGATCCCCTCAAATCTCGACCTCACCCGCGCCGCCGCGCTCGAGATTTCGCGCGACAGCTATCTCGAAGCTGAATCCCGCGGTCTTACTCTCTCCGAACTGCTCGAAACCGAGGAATACGACCCGTCGCCGCTCGGCTCGCCGCTGGACGCTTTCGAACGCCAACTGGCGCTGGCAGGTGTCCGACTCGCCGGCAGACAGCCGACCTCAGTCGAGCAGTTCTATCAAAAGGCTCCGGCGCTGTTGCCTGAGTTCATGCTCCGCGAGCTCAAGAAGGGACAGCAGATGCGCCCCGAACTGAACAAGCTGATCGCGTCGAGCACTGTCATCAATTCCAATCGCTACACGCCGTTTTTTATCGACACTGCTTCCACCGGCAAGTTTTCGCTTCGTCCGGTCGGCGAAGGCGCCGAGATCCCGCAATTGATCGTCACCGAACAGACTCACGCCATCACCGTCGGCGATTTCGGCCTGACGCTCAAAACCTCCTATCGCGCGTTGCGCCATCGCTCCACCGCGCAGTTCCGCGTCCTGCTCTGGTACATCGGCTTCAAGATGCAGACCGACAAGATCGGCATGATCGTCAACACCATCATCAACGGCGACGGCAACGCCAACTCCGCGAAGGTCGTCAACGCCGCGGCCACCGGCGCGCTGACGTATGCCGACCTGGTGACCCTCTGGTCGCAGTTCGCGCCCTTTGAGATGACCACACTGGTCTGCCACATCGACAAATTGAAAACCATCCTCAACCTGAGCGAATTCAAAGACCCGCTCATCGGCTACCGCTTTCAACAGCAGGGCGATCTTATCAATCCGCTCGGCTCGACGCTGGTGCGCTCCGATGAAGTCCCCACTGATTACGTCATCGGCCTCGACAACCGCTTCGCCATCGAAGAGGTGATCGCCCAACCGCTGATGATCGAGTACGACAAGGTGATCGAACAGCGCTTCGAGGAAGCTGTCATTTCCGAAGCTGTCGCCTACGCCAAGATCGTCAAGGATGCCGCCATCATTCTCGACACTGTCTTTAGCTGATACACGTTCACGGCATTTCTTGACCTCTACCCGCAGCCCAGGTTCTTCGATCCGCCTCCACTAACCTGCCTTGTCCTGGGTCATCCCGAGCCCGGCCTGCTCCATTTGAAAAAGCCGGCCGTCGGGATCTCAGTTCGTCGCCCAGACTCCTCGATCCACCTCTGGCGAAAGGAAGGAACCTGCGTCTGACAGAGATTAACTTATCACACCCGTACCCCTCCATTTATAACCTGTTGAAAAAGTGGCAGGTCACACGGCCGCTTGGTTCCAAACCCATTTTTCTTATCCGTCGCACTGAGCGGAGTCGAGGTGCGGCAATTATCTGCAAAGAGGCCGCAGGACCTGCCGCAACCGGCATGGTGAACCAGCGTTCATGACATTGCCAGGAACAGTTTGCGGTGCCCCACACTTTGTGGTGCCCCACAGCTTGATGTGGGATTCAAACAAGCCCCTCCCCTTCGCGCGGGCGAGCGACGAAGCAACCCATTCCTTCTCCGTCCCCACACGTTGCGGCAGGTCCTGCCATCGCCGCGGCTCAATAGCAGGCGCACGATCACGCTCCTCCTTCTGTCGCATGCTTTCGATCACGATCAAAGCCGCGATGGTGTGACCTGCCGCTCATCTCTAAACCATACTGAAACTTCCATGCTCAAAAAACTCTCCGACCTAACCTCTCTCAATCCGCTCGGTCTCCCGACCGGCCGCTTACTCCTGAGGGTTCCCTCCGGCCCCTATGCCGGACGGCTCGTCGCGATCTTCCTCGCCACGCCATCCGAGATGCGGCTGACTTTCGCCGACCCGCCGTTCACCAACTGGTCATCGCCGGTAGTCGTCGTCGATGATTGCACTGATGCTCCGTTTGATTGTTGCGTCGCCCCCGACAACACGATTTATATCGCCTATCTCGCCGCCGACATCTCGACACTAAAAACTCGCAAACTGTCCTATGCCGGTGGCGGATGGACGCCATCTACCTCCGTCGCCGCATACAACGTTGACCCGGCCGCGAATCCGTCCATTGTCATTGACACCGCTGCCACCCTTTGGCTCGCGTTTAATCGCTATGCAGCCGGAAGCTGGTATGCGCAGATAAAATCCTCCGCGGACAGCGGCGTGACCTGGGGGACCGGCCCGACCGATCCCGGCGAAACTCTCTCGACCGGCGCGAACCAGCTCACCGCCAAATTGATCGCCGCGCCGGAATCACTGCATCTATTCCTTGCTTATGGCTCCACCAAACTGGTCGCGCGAACCAGGCCGCTGCCTACCGGTAGCTGGTCCGATGAGTTCATGGTCGCCACCGCGCTGACCGGATTTAATGATCAGTTTGATGCCGCGCTCGGCCCCGATGGCCGCGTCGCGGTCGTCTATAACGATTCGCAGTTTCGCGCGCGAGAGTTTGACGGCCTCACCTGGTCGGCCGCGACCACACTTGCGACCGAACTACAGGACTCACCGCAGATCATCTATATCGACAGCTATCCCGCCATCCTCTGGCTGCGATCTTGGAGCGGCGACCAGAAGCGGCTCATGTTCAGCACTCGTCGCGCCGGCGCCTTCAGCGATCCGGCGCCGCTCGACCGACGCGCCGATCTGTTTGATTCCGTGCTCCTTTACAATCACGCGGCGGGAACTTTCGAGGATCTCACCAGCGAATCCGCAAGCAGCGTCAGCGGCGATATAGTTCATCCAGCCTCAAACTGCCTGGTCGCGCAGCCGGGAGACGCGCTGTATGTCGGGATGAACGACCGCTTCCGCTATCTGCACCTGTCACTCTCAGTCGCGGGAATCGGCGGAAGCATCGGCTGCTCGTACTGGAACGGCGCGACCTGGGTGAACTTCGCTCCCGCGAGTGGTCCAGCTAACTTTGATGCCGCCACCCTGCGGGTTCATCTCTGGACCGACTACCGCGCCATCCCGCCCGACTGGCAGCAGTGCGCGATCGGCGGACTCCAGCGCTTCTGGGTCAGGTGCGAAGTTCTCTCCACGTTTGCCACCGGCCCGGTCGGTTCACAGATCTCCGCGGTCTCCGAGATTACCGCGCTAAGCGCAAGGAGGTAGCATGGCATACGTTACGCTTGAACAGCTTCGCCCATACCTGATCTCCAACGCGCCGTCCGGCCGGCGGATTTCGGATCTTCCGCTTCAACTCCATGGCGTCGAGACTGCCCGTTTCCACGGCACCGCCATTGCGCCCGATTCGCTTCGCGTCAAATCTCGAAGACCGGGCCAGGTGACCCGCGGTCAATTTACGCTGGCAGATTCGCCAACCCAGATCAGTGTCGCTCCGATTGTCTTCGGCTCGCTTGTTGTCGCCAATAACGCATCGCTCTCGAAGATCTACGCTGAAAACATCGACTACACCTTTGACTCTCTCAACACCTCGCTATCCATAAGACAAGGGGGGGAACTGACCGCCGGTACGGTCGTCACTGTCTGGTTTGAGCCTTATCATCTCTATATTCCGAATGACGATTTCACGGTCGATTGCGACCGCGCCGAGATCCGGAGGCTCGCTTCATCCGCCATCGGCGACGGCGAGACAGTTTTTCTCGACTTCACGCCGCTGTATGCTCCCTTCTCCGATGATCTGCTTGGAGCCGCTATCACCGAAGCTAACGGCCTGATCGAGCGGGAGATCGATCCGACCGGCCAATTTGGCGCCGACCCGACTCTTTCTGCCGCCGCGCTCTGTCGCGCGCTGGAGATCATCTGCCGCGCCGCCGCTACCCGCGAGCTTTCCAGCGGCCGCGATCTCGACAAGATCACGCTCGCCTGGATAAAACTTGCCGATGATCACTCCGCGCGCGCCGACAAACTGCTCCGCTCGTTCCGTCCACCCGTCACTTCCCCAAGCCTCCCGGCTATTAGTTAGGAAAGGTATGAACTCCACACTCGCGAACATCAAAGCCAAACGAACCTGGCTGGTGCATGACCTGGTCGTCTGGGGAACCGGAAATACCGCCGCGCTCGATCTCCTGCTCGCCGAAACGCCGACTCTCTCCGGCGAGCTTTATTTCAACACCGCCTTCCTCGGCGATTCCGCTCAATCAGTCGAGTTCGGCCAATTGACCGACCATCGCGGCCACCAGCTGCCTTCAACTATCAGCCAACCGCACATCATCATCCGCCCTCGCTCTAATACGCTCGCCTGCCTGATCGGACACGAAACCGACCGCGGCTTCAGGATCGCGCGCGACTCCGCGTCAATCGGCCCGGCAGTCGTTGACCTGCTGATATTCGAAATGGGGGAGTAGCATGACCACCCCAAGAATCAGCACTATCCCTTCATTCCCCCGACTTACTCTCCAGCGGCTCGATTCACTCATCGATGGATACCTCACGACATTGCTTGAGCATACCGATGAAGTCAAGCTGGCGGACTTCACCAAACTGGTGGAACTGCGTCATCGGATCAAACCGGAGGAGACTCCCTCTGCCGGGCCACAGCAATTCGCCGACGCCGCGCGCGGCGATGAGATCCCCCTCGACGATCCGATCGAACGTCGAGGAGAGGAGCCGCAGGCATGAGATCCTTTGTTATTCTGTTCGCCATCCTGATTTCGCACAGCGATCTTCCTGCCCAGAGCCGGATCATTCGAGAGGGTCGATCCGCTGGGACTCCCATTCTCGCCGCGACTTTTGACTTGGTCGATGCCGCCAACTTCCGCGGCTCCAACGACCGCCTGCGCATGACTATTGGCGACTCCACCGGCAGATCATTTCGTCCTGAACTATCGCTGCACGGTTTGGGCCAAAGCTCCTTTCGTATCCTCCTTGCCGATTCAGCATCGCCAATTGCCGCCAAGGCAATGTCAGTCGATAGCCGTGACGGCCTTTGGTTTGACGCCGGCACAAACGAGCGCCACCTGCTCTACCTTCACGACAGTCACTCCCTCGAATGGGAGATCGTTCTTGACTCCGTCCCGAAGTCACATCAGTTCCGCTTTCCGATCGAATTCGACAATCTCTCTCCGCATTATCAACCGGAACTCACCGAGAAAGAAATTGCCGACGGCCACGAGCGCCCCGATTCGGTTGTCGGCTCCTACGCCGTGTATCATCCCGCATTAGGGAAGCTCTGCCATATCTTTCGTCCGCGCGCGTTCGATCGCGACGGCAACTCCGCATGGTGCGACCTGCGGATCGATTCTCTCCTGACCATCGCCGTCCCGCCCGACTTCATCGCCTCAGCCGAATATCCGATTCGTATCGATCCAACATTCGGTTACACCACCGCGGGCGCGTCCTCGGCGGCGATCCTGAATACCCGATGTTACGGCAACGGCGCGTCCCTCTATCGCCACATCGCCTCGGCGGGGGAGAGGATCGATAGTTTCCGCGTCCACATGAAGACGTACAGCGGCAACAATGACACCCTCGACCTGGCGCTTTACTCATGGAACTCAACCTTGCAATCACGGCTCGACACCGCTGTCTGGGCGATCACCTCGAGCGGCACGTCGGTCTGGGTCACTTCAGCTCAGACCATCCAGTCGCTTGCCGCCGGCACTGAGTACACGCTTGCCTGCAATATCCGCGAAGGCGCCCCCCGAGTCTCGTATGATACCGGCATCTCCGGCGACCATCGCTACGACAACGTCAGCGACCTACCATCCACCTGGACCGAAGACGGCACCGGCAGCTATCTCCTCTCTATGATCGCGTATTATTCCGTTACTTCATCAACGAGCGATCCTCCCACTCGCCGCCGCCGCATTCTACTTCATTCATTGCAATAATCTGGATCGTCATCGCATGCTCACCGATACTCTATTGAGCCTCTTCCCAACGAAAGTTGGGGTCCAGCCACGTACTCCAGTTGAGTGTTTTGGCTAACTCCCATCTGTGCCCCACAGCTTGCTGTGGAACTTGATAAACGTCGTTCATCGGCTTGATTTCTCGAGACCCGACATCTATGCACTTCGAGTCATTTCAACATACCTCTTGTTCGTCATTGCTATGCTACTTCTATGCTTTGTTCGTCATTGCGAGGAGCACGGCAACGCTTCGTTGCCGGCGCACGAAGCAACCTCCTAAACCTCTCCCACAACCACCGCATCATGAAATCACTATTGTTACTCCTGTTGCTGATCCCACCCCTCTCCGCCGCTCCCATCGTCACTAACAACAGCGGAACCGGCACCGCCGAAGATACACTCAGCCTGACCTTCTTTGTCACCGATACGGTCGGCAATTTCGCGCAGGCTGATTCGTTCTATGTTCTGATCTTCTCGCCAACCGGCGACTCGATCTTCGCCGCCGCGTACAATGCCGCCTCGACCGAGATCCGCTCGCTCACACTGGGTACTTCCGGACGTAAAGGCTACCGCTGGATGAAAGAAGTTGCCGATATCGACGGCCCTGCTCCGCGCTCCGGCACCTACTCCGGCATCCTGATCGCGGTGGATACTCTTGATGGCACCACTTCCGCGCGCCTCGACCAGGGATTCATCTTCTCCTTTATCCTTGAACCGACGTTTGCCGATCGCGTAAAGATCGGCGACACCTGTTCCGATTACAAAGCCGTCAATCTCGCCCAGATCTCCGGCGACCCGACCGCGGCGGACAATCTCGAGACAATGCTTGACAACACCGGCGGCCAGACGCTCAAACTCGGCCGGCTCGTCATCGATGGTTCTTACGAAGGCGCCGGTTCGCTTTTTGTGCGCAACTCGAACGGAGCCGGCATGGCGGTTAATATCATCGGCGCCGGCACCGGGATCGACATCACCGGCACCGCCAACTCCGGCATCACTGTCGCCGGCGGCCAGCAGGATATTTTTCTGCATGGCACCGGCAAACTGCATGGCGGCATCACCGATTCGCTCACTCTCGACCTGAGCAATTTCAACGCCGCGCTCGACAACGATACCTCCCTGATCGGATTCCTCCGTGCCGGTATCGGCTCAAGCGGCTCCTCCTCTGGATGCACCGGTACTGGCGCCTTCAGTGTCACCATCGTCGCGTTTGACTCCACCACAGATCAAGTTATCCCCGGCGCGGATATCGCCATCCGGAATCTCGACCAGTCCGCGCTGATCGCGCTCGGTCAGACATCTACTCTTGGCGCGACTACCCTTCATCTCAACGCCGCCGACTACACGCTCCTTGCCGACGCTCCCACGTTCGTCTTTCCGTCGCTCGACACTATCACGATTTCCGGCGCGACTATCGACACGATCTTTGGCTGCCATTTCGACCCCGGGACACCTTCGTCGCCCGATCTTTGCCGCGTTTATGGTTTTCTTTATGCCATCAACGGTCAGGCTGAACCAAACGCGACAGTCACCGCCGCGATCCCATCCGGAGTGGTCCGTCGTGTTAATGCTGCAACAGGGGAGAGCCTGATCATCTCTCCATTCACTCGTTCAACCATCACCGATTCCACCGGCTATTTCGCGCTCGACCTGATTCCCTCGAACTCGCTTACTCCCTCCGGCACGAAATACGAGATCACCATCACCCGACGCGATGGCACCATCCTCCGCCAGCGAGTCACCGTTCCCTCAACCCCCACCTGGCAACTAGATTGGTGACAACATAGATAACGCTGCTTCAGTAGCTTGATTGTTGCGTCAGGTCCTGCCATCGCCGTGGCCATGCAAAGACCAATGGCTCCACTCGAAGTGAGATTTATTGCTGAATCCTAGATTCTCCGCGCGATTGTGTAATCGTTGCGTCAGGTCCTGCCATCGCCGTGGCTATGAATTCGCCAATGGATTCACCCGAAATGAGATCTATTGCTCAAACCTGGATTCTCCGCGCGATGGTGTGACCTGACGCTTTCCCTCCAACCAATCGTGCCCGTCTATGGACCTTGCCCCGCCATCTTTGCCCGCACCCCACCATTTGTATTATAGTGGCCCCCCCTTTCGTCATTGCGAGGAGCCCATCCGCCCCTGGCGGATGAGCGACGAAGCAACCTCTTACCCCTCACAACCACCGCACCCCGCCATCCTCGCCCTGAGCGCAGCCGAAGGGTGATGGCAGCCCCAGAAAGGATCCCTTATGCAACCGATTATCACCGCCGACTCCTGGCTCGGCATCCTCGGCTCTGTCGGCCTGATGCTCGCCTCCTATCTCGCCAAACGTTACGTCATCCCGTTCCTGCAGATCGGCAAGCGCCAGCGCTACGCCAAATATATCGCGACCATCGCCGATGAACTGATCGACAACCTCCGCCTGAAATACCCCGACCGCGCCTGGCTTGCGCATCTCGACGAACTGGTTGACACGCTGGTCAGTATTTGCGG
>JAMPYH010000073.1 GCA_023700785.1 Candidatus Zixiibacteriota bacterium | reverse complement strand
CCGGGAGCGTTTGTCGAAGAAAAGGAGTATTCCATAGCGTGGCATTACCGCAGGGCCGACACGGAGCTCGCGGCTATCCGCTCGAAAGAACTGCGCGACAACCTGGTCAGCCTCACCGCTAATATCGACCTGCAGGTGATGCAGGGGAACAAAGTGGTCGAGGTCCGGATGGCCGGAGTCAACAAAGGCGCCGCGGTGCTCCAGTGGTTGGAGAGTGTAGTACCGGATTTCATTCTCGCGGTCGGCGATGACTGGACCGACGAAGATATGTTCGCGGTTCTCCCTCTGGACGGCTATTCCATTCGCGTCGGTATGATCCAGTCGCATGCCCGGTACAACGTCCGTCACTACCTTGACGCGCGCAGTCTGCTCGAACAGTTGGCGACCGCTCCCGAGGTGGCGCGATGAGCGAGGTCACACCGTTCCGCTTTTATTCGCGATCACACCAGGTGCTGCTGCTCGGACGACGGGCGCGCTCAATCCCAGAATTGCTTGAAGGAGTCCGTGATCTGCCGCCGGCGTCGATCTATTATCACACCCATCGATTCCTTCAACAGCACCATTACCTCTCTCCCGAGCCGCCCAATGATTTCGCCTACTGGGTGACCAACATCCTCAATCTTGACAACCTGGGAGAGTCGCTGGCCTCGGTCGATATCATGGCCCATACGCAGATAGAAGACCTGCGGCGGGCGATCGTGGAAAAGCTGTCCGACCATGTTGCCGCCGGCAAACATATGACCACCGCTCCTCCCGGCGAAGAGTTTCATTTCATGGCCTGCAAGACGTTTGTTATTCCAACACAGTATGTCGCCCATGACCTGAAAGAGTTCGCTGAGCAATTGAGCAAAGTGACGCTGGATACGCTTTATTTTCACATATTCGAGGCCCCCTTGCGCTTGAAGCAGGAAGGGAACGATTTTTCGACCTGGTTTGCCGCGCTCGGTCATGATGAACTCGCGCGCAAATTTGCCGCGTTCGACCCCTACACGGTGACACTTCAGCGATTACGCCTGCGACTCATAGCCACGGTGAACAAGTATGCCTGACATACGCGACTATACCGATATCGTCGGACAAGGCGTGATCGAGGAGCTTTTCCTGCTGGCGGAACGGCTCGACGGGAAAGAGATCCAGAATATCAACTCGACCGCGGTCGGCGGCGGCGTGGCGGAGATCCTGAGCCGCATGATCCCCCTGCTCAAACAGTTGGGAGTCAACGCGCGCTGGGATGTCATCAAGGGGGACGAGCGGTTTTTCTCCACCACCAAGAAGATGCACAACGCCCTTCACGGCGTTGATTCGCCGATATCCGCTGACGAGTTTGAGCATTTTGTTCAGGTCAATCGAGACAATGCCGCCGATATGACATTCGCGAAAGATGTTACCTTCATTCATGACCCTCAACCGATCGCGCTGGTGGAACGCAAGACGGAGCTGGGGAGCAAGTGGCTCTGGCGCTGCCATATCGACTTCACCGAACCACGCATGCAGGTAATGGATTTTCTCAATCCCTATATCGCCCAGTACGACGCGTCGGTCTTCTCCGCGCCGGCGTTCTCGCGGCACCTTCCCATACCGCAGGTGCTGATCTCGCCATCCATCGACCCGCTAAGCGAAAAAAACAAGGACATCCCGCAATCCGTGGTCGATGCGACCCTCGCTCAATATGGCCTGGATCGCGAGCGGCCGATCGTCACCCAGATCTCCCGCTTTGACTATCTGAAAGATCCGGTGGGCGTCATTCACGCCTATCGCAAGGTCAAAAAGTACATCGATTGCCAGTTGGTGCTTGCCGGTGGCGGCGCGACTGATGATCCGGAAGGGATGCAGGTATTAGCCGAAGTGCGCGAAGCTGCCGCCGATGATCCTGATATTCACGTGCTCTTTCTACCGCCCTCGAGCGACCTCGAGATCAACGCGCTCGTGCGCGGTTCTTCAGTGGTTCTGCAAAAGTCATTAAAAGAAGGTTTTGGGCTGACTGTCTCTGAAGCGCTCTGGAAAGGCCGACCGGTGATTGCGTCGGCGGTTGGCGGTATCCCGCTCCAGATCGCGCACAAATACTCGGGGATATTGACCCACTCGATAGACGGCACCGCGTACTATCTCAAGCAGCTTCTCCAGGAGCCGGAATACGCGGAGAAGCTCGGCAAAAATGGCCGCGAGCATGTCCGGACCAATTTCCTGATCACCCGGCATATCCGCGACTACCTGCTCTTGTTTTTGTCGGTATTTTATCCGGGAGATATTGTGCGCTTTGATGGCGCCAGAAACGACGCTACCCCCTAATTCGACAGACCCGGTTCCTCCGGATCGAGATACTCCTCGGTGGCGATCTTCGGCTCCATGAAATTGGTCGGCGAGATCCCCAGCGTGAATCCGGGGATCAGCGTATTGGCCAACGTATAGACGATCAACCCCCCGAACAAATAGCCCGGAACGTCAAAGCGGTCACGCAGGATTCCCGCGATGACCAGGGTAAAGACGAGGGTTGGCAGCATCGACGCTCCTATTCGCATCCCCGTCCTGAGCGATTCTCCCATCACCGCGCGTCGATGCAGCGCGACCGACAGCAGGCGAAGCGGAACCATCACCGCGACAAACGCGCCGCCGGTCAAAAGCGCGAGCCGGCTGAAATCATCGCGTTGCAGGTGTAATCCCGCGGAGAAGAAGTAAAACGGGATGAAAAACGCCGCGAACAACTCCAACGCGTGCAGGGTCTGATCCGAGGCCAACGCCGGCAGCTTGTGCTGGAAACGGTGGGCCACCAGTCCGACAATGAACGCTCCCACCAAATAATAGACACCCAATCTCAGCGTAATAAAAGCGGCCGCCACAGCCACTATCACCATAAACGTAAACTCCGTCCGCGGCGCGTACGGCAGGATCCAGTCGGCAAACATCTTGAAAAGCAGGGGAAGGAGGATGATCAGCGCCGCCATGATGCCGACCGATTTCGCGAATTGCGGCACAGTCGTGGTCTGCAGGACAAAGAAGAGCACCAGCAGCGCCACGATCTCGGTCGCGATCGCTTTAGTGCGGATCCAGAACTTCTCCCGTTCGGACAAACCCAGCGTGCTCAGCGAGTCCAGGATAAATCCCGTCGACGGCGTCAACAGCGCCAGCGCGACCAGCATAGCGGGCCGCGTACCGATGTTGAACAGATATTGCGAGATCACGGTCACTACTGCCACCGACAGGATCATGACACCGAGATGCTGCGCGACCACGCCGCGATGGCGGTACAATTCCACAAAGTCAACATCCAGGCCCGCGAAGAGGAAGAGCGCGACTATACCGAGGGTCGAAAGCAACTGTACGGTGCCATCAAGGTGAAAGAGCCCCAGGCCCAGCCCGGCCAGCGCGCCCAGACCGACACAGGTTATCGCGCTGGGAAGGCGGAAACGCTGAAGAACCCGCGGTACAATAAACAGCGCAAACAGCAGGAAAATATAGTACAGCTCATTGGAATAGTCGGTCATGCTGCATCATATGACCGCGAGGAGCGCGTTGGCAAGAGGAATCGATGTCCGGAATATCAGCGATCGAGGATGGTTGGCCTGTTCGGCAACTCGTTGGTGTCATCCGATTGACGCGGAAAATAGGTCGCCAGTTGTCCGCCGATCTCCGTGATCGCGTCGATCATCCCTTCGGCATGCGCCCCTTTGGCGATGCCGTTCATCAGCATTGCCTGCGGCTTGTCCCAATAATCCGCGGGGAGTTTTGACGCGATCAATTTGTCCGCGACGATCGCCGACTGCTCTTCTTCGATCGAGACAAAGATCAGCACCGCGGTGTTCCCTTTGGTCGGCGTCAATTGTGAGAACAGTTCAAGCGCCCGTTTCCAGACGATCGCCCGACGCCGCTTGCGCAGTTTCAGCAATTTCCCAATGACAACATAGGCGACCAGAAAGCCCACCAGCCCAAAGAGCGCCCCCTGCGTGAAATTATAGTAGTAGCCCCAATTCTGTTCGCGAGTCAGCAGCAACCCCTTTATCATCGCGCCCACACCAAAGAGGATCGCGACCAGCACCCGCTCGAGCCGCCAGTTCCTGGAGCACGACGCTATCTGCACCACCAGTTCGCCGCTCGACTTTTGTTCGGCGTCGCTTACAGCACGCTCGATAGCCTCGAGATCAAGCTTGGAGAAGTATTTATCAACCAGGGTAGCCATTGTATGCCTTACCATCCACCGCTCGCGCCGCCGCCGCCCGATGATCCGCCGCCAAAACTAAATCCGCCGCCGCCGCCCCCACCGAAGCCGCCTCTCCCGCCGCCAAGGCCACCGCCGAATCCACCGAACGGTCCGCCCGAGCCCCAGAATGATGAGCGACTTTTTTTCCGCATGATCGCCGGTAGCACAAAAAAGAACATAAAAAGCGCCAATCCGACGACCGGAAACGGAAGCTCCTTGCCTGATCTCTTTTTCTTCGGCGGGTTATATTCGCCGCCGATCGCCTGGATCATTCCGTCGATACCGGCGCTGATCCCGTCGTAAAACTTCCCCGCGCGGAAAAAGTCCGCCATCGGTGATTCCTTGCGGATCAGCCGCGACGATTCGATATCCGTCAGATCAGATTCAAGCCCATAACCGACCTCGATACGCGTGCGACGTTCCTCCAGCGCGATCACCAGCAACGCGCCGTTATCCTTCCCTTTTTGACCGATCCCCCACCTCTTATAGACATCGTACGCAAAATCCTCGATAGAGCGATCTTCCAGGCTCTTGACGATCAACACGCCGATCTCGTTCTGTGTGGAGTCCCGGTACGCGATGATCTTCTGTTCAAGCCGCTGTTCCTCTCCGGATGACAGCAGGTCACCCAGATCGGTGACCGGCCCGTCGTACGACGGCAGCTCCTGCGAAGCAAGAGCCGCCGCGAAAAGAAGAACCAGGACTGAGATCAAGCCCGCGAGTCGTTTCACGAATAGCTACTCGTTAATTCCCTGACCCCGCGCCTTGCGGTTGGGCCTGGCCGCCATTGTTGAACGCGTCACGCACCGATGGCGCGGACTGCGCTTCCGGTTGAGCCTGGAAGAACTGCTTTTCATACGGGAAGCCGAAGATGGCGCCGGCGATCAGCGGACCAACGCCGGTCTGACGGAAGACATTATATTCGCGCGTGACATCGTTAAACGCCTTTCGCTCCTGCGCCACGCGATTCTCCGTCCCTTCCAGCGATGCCATCAGGTCGCCGTATATCTGCTCCCCTTTGATGTCGGGATACTGTTCAACCACCACATTGATGAACGAGTTTAACTGGCGCGAAAGCTGTCCGGCGATCGAGTCAAGCAGCGCCGGATTTTGCTGCTGAAGCGCGTTGTCGAGCTGACCTTTCAGGTCGATCACTCGCTGGCGCATCCCGATCACTTCGGTCAACGTCTGTTGCTGGCGCTGCATAAAATTGTCCACCGACGCAACCAGGTTCGGGATCAGGTCATAGCGACGCTGATAGACATTCTGAACTTGCGCCCATTGCTTGTCAACCGTCTGGCCGCGCTCGATCAAGCCGCCGCGCGCTGACCAGATCCATCCCGCCAGGATGATCACCAGCAGGAGCAGGACCGCGAGAACAATGCCGAACACCTTCATGGAGTTCTCCTTCGTATCGTTAACCGTTATCTTTCGGGTTTAGCCGGCTCTGCCGGTCTCAAGACTACTACTATGTAGCGGATTGAATATTCAGAAGGAAAGAGAAAAAGTAACCCGGCGCATTGCCTGCGCGATATGGGAAACTTCTACTTACCGGTTGTCTCAGGACGGGACTTCAGGATAAAAAGACGCGGATCAGCAGCCGCGAGTACCCATCGATTCAGCCGGAAAACGAACTCAATTCGTCGGCAATCAGTTTTGCGGCACAGCCGTTCCCATAAAAACGCGCGTCCACAGTCACTTTGGCGCCTCGCATCTCACTGTACGCCTTGAGGATACTGTCGGTTGTGGCTCCCGCAATGCGGTTAGCGCCAGCCTCCACCAACTCCACCCACTCCGTTTCGTCACGCAGCGTGACGCATGGCTTGCCGAAAAAATACGCCTCCTTTTGGAGTCCTCCTGAGTCGGTCAATACGATCTCGCATTGTTGCAACAACCGCAACATATCAAAATAGCTGACCGGCTCAAGCAACGTCGCCTTGGTCGTCAGCCCTGCTGAATCCACAAGTTTCCGCGTGCGCGGATGGATCGGCAGGATCACCGGAAGTTCGGCGTTGACCTTCTCGAGCGCCGCGAAGATCGCCTTGAGATTTTTGACATCGTCAGTATTTTCCGCGCGGTGTACCGTGCAGAGCGCGAAACGCTCGCTCTTTATGCACTCCAAAATGGTCGATCGCTCCAGCGCCTTCGTGCGGTAATAAAGTACCGCGTCATACATCACGTCGCCGCATTGCACGATCTTCGCTCCGGACCGCCCGATCCCCTCGGCTTTGAGATTCTCCACCGCGGCATCAGTCGGGCAGAAAAGCAGAGTCGAGATCCGGTCAGTCAGGACACGATTGATCTCCTCAGGCATGCTCATGCGAAATGACCGCAACCCCGCCTCCACGTGCGCGACCGGGATACGCATTTTGGACGCCGCCAGCGCGCCGGCCAGGGTCGAATTGGTGTCGCCATAGACCATGACCAGGGAAGGTTTCTCTCTCTGAAATACCTCCTCAAGTCTGACCAGCATCTGGCCGGTCATCGCGCCATGGGAAAGGGAGTGAATGTTGAGATGATACGCGGGGGACGGGATCTCCATTTCCCGGAAAAAGACATCCGACATGTTATCGTCGAAATGCTGTCCGGTATGCGCCAGCAGTTCGGTCATGTCCGGGAGATTGGCGATCTCGCGGCTGACCGCTGCCGCCTTGATGAACTGCGGCCGTGCCCCGACCACGGAAATGATCTTCATGCCTGGTTACAGCCGGAAATAGTCCTCAAACTGCAGCTCGAAATTCGGCGGCGTCCATTCGCCCGCTTCTCGGTCGAGCGCGTACTCTTTGTGGTAGTCCCCCGCCACGATCTTTCTCACCATCCGAAGGAACTCGTCAACTTCAGCGCGCGTATTGTACAGGCCGAACGACATCCGAATCGCGCCGGGGATCTGTGAACGGTCCCGCGCGAGGATCTGCTGTTCGAGCAGTTTGGAATCCTTATCTGACACATGCAACAGCGTCTTGACATACGTATGCGCGCAAAAACAACCGGAGCGTACGCCGATCGCGCCTTCGTAGCTCAGGATCGCCGCGGCCAGCGCGTGGGGAAGCTCCCCGATATTGAGCGAGATCACTCCCAGGCGGTCTTTGGCTCCGGACGGATCGCTGTCGCCATAGATCGTCACCTCCGGGATCTTCTTCAACTCGCGCAACGCGTAGCTGGTCAGTTCGGTCTCGTGCGCGATGATCGCCTCCCAGCCGATCGACTGAAACAGCTTGATCGCTTTGCCGAGCGCGACCACGCCGATTATGTCAGGCGTTCCGGCCTCTTCCTTGTCCGGAAGGTCCGTCCAGTAGGCTTCTTCCAGCGTCACGATATCGACCACTCCGCCGCCCACCGAGTCCGGCTCACCCTGCTCAAACGTCTCTTTATCCACCACCAGCGCGCCAACTCCGAACGGAGCGTAGATCTTGTGGCCGGAGAATACCAGGTAATCAATGTGATACGGTGAATCGCCCGAGCGCATATCGACGGGTCGATGCGGCACCAATTGCGCGCCATCGACCAGTATCTTCGCGCCATGCTTGTGCGCTTCGAACGCGAAGTAGTCGATGTCATTGATATACCCCGTGACATTCGAGGCTCCGGTCACCGCCACCAGCTTGATCTTTTTCCCATGTTTCTTCAACAGCGAGAGGAAGTGTTCCTTGCTGATCGTTCCATCGGGGTTCAGCCCGATATGGTCCACTTGCGCGACCCTGCGCCACGGGAGTTCGTTTGAGTGATGTTCCATCAGGGAGGTGAGAACGACGTCGTCATATTCCAGGGGAAAACGATTCGCCAGCTTGTTGATCGCCTCAGTCGTATTCTTGGTGAAGATCACGACATGGGTGTTCAGATCGACGCCGATGAACTCAGCTACCAGGTCGCGCGACCGCTCGTACATCCAGCTGGAGAGCTGCGATTTGAAGCCGGTGCCGCGATGGACGTTTGAATACCATTTCAAGAATGAGGTCACCGCGTCGGCGATCGGCTGGAAGGTCGGAGTTGATGCCGCGTTGTCGAAATTGATATAGCGCTTCGGGCCGTGCAAAGTCGGCACGACCGTATCCGCGCCGATCAGCAGCGACGGAAGATCATGGATGTCCAGTGTTGCCCGGTCTGTATCTGCCTCGAGCTGAGGACACATACGCAACCTCCACTACATTGATGGTTATTTACGATAATATACGCAGGGAGAGGAGAAACGAAAAGCGGATATACGCGGTCAGATCTTTTCGACCGCTTCGAGATATTTCCGCGCCCAGAGCTCGCGGGCATGGTGATCCCGCGCGTAGCGAAGGTAGCTGGAGCCCAGATGTTCGCCGTCGATCGCGCCATTCTTGAGCGCCATGATCAGATCGCACAATTTCTCCGGATTATCCGGCGGGAACGCCAGCGCGCCGCCGGCTTTCTCCAGCTCGTTGATCGCTTCACCGTCGCGCGAACCAAAAACGATCGGCCGACCTGACGCCATATATTCGTACAGCTTCGACGGTACCCCGCTGCGCGTGACCGGGACATCCTTCAGGCTATGCACCAGCACATTGCTGGTCTTGAGAAAATACGGGATCACCTCAAGCGGCTGCGAGCCGACAAAAACGACATTTTTCAAGCCATAATCACGGACCATCCCCTCGAGCGCCTCGCGTTTCTGACCATCGCCGACAAATACAAAGCAGATATCCGGCTGATCGGTCAATTGCCGCGCGGCTTCGATCACCGTCTCCAGCGTATGCGCCCAGCCGAGCGTGCCGGCATAGAGGACCAGGAACTTCTCTTCCCAGCCGAATTTCTTCCGTACGCCGTTGTACCCGGCTTCAACAAACTCAGAACTAAAACCGGATTTGACCGTCACCACGCGTTCCGGTTTCAAGCCGATCTCGAGCAGATAATCGCGCATGCCGCTCGTTACCGGCACGACCAGGTCGGCGCGTCGGTACAGCCAGTGCATCAGCTTTTTAAGCGCGCGTGTAAAAAGCGACCGATTCAGATTGCCAAAATCTTCCGCCGACTCCGGCTGAAGGTCGCGGATCTCAATGATCAGTTTGGTCCGGCGGATCTTGCTCAGCAGCCAGCCGATCAATGGCGTGGTGACCGGAGGAGTCGATGCGAGGATGACGTCGAAATTCTTCTTTATCCGGAACGAATTGATCAGCGAAGTCAGCAGGAATATGACAAATCCAACCATCCGCTTGCCGGGGTAGCGGTTGGAAGCTGCCAGCACCCAATTACGGTAAACCTTAACCCCTTCCATGTCTTCGACATAGAAGAAGCTCCCCCGGTACTTGGGCGGGACCACGCCGTCCGGGTAGTTCGGGATGGCGGTCATCACCGATACATCGTGCCCATTGGCCGCGAAATACCGCGCGAACTCAAAAAGTCGCCTGACCGCGCCTCTTTCCGGGGGAAAGTGCTGTGTTACAATCAGAATCTTCATAGAATATTCACCAAAACGTACAGCTTTTGATTTTTGTTCGCAAGGATTTTTGTCGCCCTCCGGGCCGATTTTCCGACCGTCTACCATGCAATTAGCTTGACTTCTTATACCCCTTAGAATATCCTTTTTACCGGTTGGTTCGTCGATAATTCTGGCGATTTTATGGACGAAATTCAGCCT
>JAMPYH010000072.1 GCA_023700785.1 Candidatus Zixiibacteriota bacterium | reverse complement strand
GTAGGATCGATGTCGAGCACCAGATTGACCAGGTCGAGAGCCGCCGGGTAGTATTTCTTCGCGTAGAACAGCCGAGCCTGCTCGTAGTAGGTATTGACAAATTGCTCCTGTTCTTTCTGGCCTTCCTCGAACTTGCGAATCTTCTCAGCCTGTATGCGCTGAACATTCTGGATCGCGCCGATCGTACCGAGGATCTCCTCATTTGATTCGTCGAAGGCCAGCGCGCGTTGATAGTAGTTGAGCGCGGAGTCGAGCTCGAGTCGCTGGTAAAACGTGTCAGCCTTCGACCTGAAATACTGGAGCTGGCGCTCCCGTTCACCCTTGAGCATGATCGTCCCGCGCTGTTCTTCCGCCTGCTGGCGACGCTGCTCCTGCTCTGAGACCGATGGACCGATCAGGATCGAAAGCGAAAAGCGATGGCTATCCTCGATATACTCCATAACCTTGTAGGCGTAGTCAACCTTGATACGGCCATACGCGAGCCCGGCGCCGAATGTAAGGTTGTCCCGATCATATCCGCCACGCAGAGCGTATTTGCCGACAAACACAAGTTCGGCTCCGGCGTGCAGTCGCGCCTTGCGGTTTTCGATCTTCTCGAAGTCCATTGCCGCGCTGAGCGCGACTGACCCTGACAACGGGACCTGGTCAAGTCCCACGCCTCCGGCGAAAGTTCTTGGGGCATCCTCAGCGAGTGAATCGAGTGTCAGTTGCGGTGGAAGCAGATCGCGCGCGACCGCGCCAAGCGAGAGGTGCTCTACAATACTCACCTGCACACCGGCATCCAGTCCCAACCCGTAATCGGAGAGGTTATCGATCGATGAGTTCAGCACCTTAAAGGTCATACCCGCTGAAAAGCGGCTGCCAAAGGTACGTCCGTATGCCAACAGGAACTGCCACGAAGAGTAGTCAAATCTCCCGCGTTCGACAAAGTCCTGTCGGCGAATGATATCGTCGGTGCCGATCCTCATAAACGACGCGCCAAAACCGCCGACACTGTTGACCGGCGATGCCCAGGAAGCGACGTCATAAAGCGTCCCTTCGAAAAGACTCATATGCATGAACGAGAGATCCTGCTGTTGCAGGCGCGGCAGTCCGGCCGGATTGTAATAGACTGTCGATCCGTCAAGCGGCAAGGCGACGACCGCCCCGCCCATCCCCAACGCCCGAGCGCCTGAACCGAGCACAAACGGCGACTCAACTCCGGCGTCATCGGCCAGCAAACCGCCCGCGCACATTGCGGTCAGCGCCATGCACAACAATATCGTTCGCCGCCAGCTCATTTCAGCACCGCCACTTTGATTCGGGCCTCCTCGCCTGTGCGAAGCAGGTAGAGCGAGACGATATAGACGCCGTCATGGACCATCTGTCCTTCGCCGTTCAGCCCGTCCCATTCTAAAATATGCGCTCCCGGCGTCGTCAGCGGCGATGCACCGGAATTGATCCGATTGATGAATACTTGCTCGCCCCCAAGCGTAAAGACCCTAAACTCAAGCGCGCTTTCCTGCGTGAGCGTGTAAGCGAATCGAGCCGGACTGGTCCCGGGATGCCATGGGTTATCTTCGATGATAAAAGATTGCGCCAGTGTCGGGCCGGAAACAGAGTAAAACCGCTCGAGGATATATCCGCCGTTGGGCGGTGCGTTGACCGGAGCGTCATCCCCCTGAGCCGGACCATCCAGATAGGTCGCCCAAACATCAGATGTGTCCAGCCGGATCCCAAACGCGCCACCAGCGTCCGCAGAAATGTTTCCCCGAAGCCAGATCGATTTAGATACATCCGCGGGGATCTCGTAAGCATCAAACTTCAAGGTCACCATGTCGCCGTCAACGCCGGCCGTGGTTAGCTTGGTGCCGTTATCCCAAAACGCGAGCGTGGTCGGGTTGATTGCCTCGTGGACCGCCAGCGGGTCGCCATGCTTGTCTTGAAACTGCAGTCGGATCGAATCCAGCGAAAAGCGGTTAACCTCGGTCTGCGCGAGATTGGTGAGATCCAATCTGAACAACTCTGCGTTTTGCCCTGAGTAGACCGGAGCGGCGGGTGTCGCTGTCGGGCTGACAAACAGGGCCGCGTCTGTCGATGCCACTCGAATGATATAAGCGAATGTCGAATCGCCGGAAAAACCTGCCGGTTGGGCGGTATTGAGGTCGGTAGGACGTTTGGTCAAAGTGAATCGAAGGGTAAAAGTCGTGTCGAAATTGGGCGCGGTCAGTTCGAAATCTATCTGCTGATCCGGGAAGATATCGCCGATGGTATCCCGTCCGGAAATGATGTCCGGTAAGCCAAGGTCCAGCCCCTGTGTTGACAAGTGGTACTGCCCCTCGGTCACGGCGGACTGCCCAAACTTAACCATCGACACGCTCAGAATGAACGGCGCGCCAGTCTCGACAAAATGCTGCGGCCCCGCGGTGAGCTTTAGTTCATTGGTGACCTGAAGATTCGCGGGAGTCTCCACTCGCACTGTCGCGATATTATCAGTCGGCGGTAACTGGCCATGATGCGTCGAAACGATCTCGACTCGGAAGACCTCTTCCGGATTGGCCTCATGAGGCGTTACTGGAAAATCAATGGTCGCGGTATCCTGCGGCGCGATCGTCGCGATCGTGTCGTACAAGGTGTCTATCGAGGTACCGTCCGAGAAGATCCGGATCACGAGCGAATCGAGCGTCCGGGTTGAGACGTTGGCCACGCGCGTGCGGATAAAGTAAGGCTGATTGACGTTGACGATCGGTGCGTTGGGCGCGATCGAACGGGTCAGCACTACCTGCGCGATCGGCAACGGTTGCACCCGTACCAGTTGGCTGTCGAAATCAGTCGTAAATTGAAGGTAGCTGGGTCCGGACTGGCGATAGAAAAGCGTCGATGATACCGTCAGATCTTTATCCAACTCCGAAGCCGGAATGAACATCTGGCTCGCAATGACCGTATTGCGGCCCGGATGAAGCACATTGCCAGGGATCAGCAGTGGCGTCGTGGAAGTAAAACCAGATGTCGAACTGACCACAGTCAAGGTTGCCCTTCCCGGGACCGGATCTATGAGCAGCGAATCTACGTCAGTGACACTTAAGTCAAACCTGAAGGAGGTAAACCCGCCGGCGGCCACTGTCTCCGGAGCGAATGTCTCCGGCACATATTGCGGCGACGTGAACGGGAGAATGTAGATCGAGTCCGCGACCAGATTGGTCAGGCTGAACACCGACGCTCCCGAGATCAAACTATAATTGGTCCGCAGATGATACCACCCGGGCAACAGACCGGCGGCGAGGCTGATTCGCGCGGGAAGGTTGGTATAGTCGATCACGTTGAGAAGGACCGATGTCGGATCGGGAGTTCCTTCGAAGATCGTGGTAGATTGCGCGTCGTTCAGCCCATACAGCAGATCAACTTTCAGATAGTTGCTGTCGATCGGCCCCTCGAACCCGGGCGCGTTGATCGAGAGTCCAAGCGGAAACTCCGCCCCGGCATACACGGAGTCGGGCGAGAGCGCGTTGTTCTGGAGGTCGATCGACGCCAACGGATAGATGATCATCGGGATGTTCTGTACAAATCGGGACGTATAGAGCGTCGTATCGATCCGGTAGGTAGCTTCCAGTTCGAGGACAAGCGTATCCAGGCCGGAGGCGAGGCCAGTGGTGTTTAGCGTGATCGGGATGGTGTCCACCGCGCCGGAATCATCCGGGCTGAAAAAGACCCGCACCGATCCGCCCCCTGATTTGAACGAACTGCGCAATGACGGGTTGGTCTCCGCACGAAGCGACCCGCCATTCCGCACCACCGCTCGCGCTGTTACCGGGTGCCCGGAGAAGAGATGCGTGAAAGGATCATACTTAAAATCGAAGACCTGTAGGATGTCGTATCCGTTGAAAGAGATGATCGGCGATGTTGTATTGACCCCCGAATCATTGGTAGCGGTGACCTGCACCAGCCCCGATGGTCCGGAGTAGCGCATACCGATCGCGGCGAGATCGATTATCCCGCTGTCGCACCAGAGTGGATTGTTCAGCACTCCCGGAAGCATCCCGCCATTCGTGGCGGACATGGTGATCTTGTTAAGGGAGAGGTCGTAATCAACCTGAAGAGATTCTACGCCGTACAACAGCAGGCGGGCGTTGCCGATCAGGGTTCGACCGACGATCTGTTGGGTCCCGATCTCCATCACGATCCGGTCAAGACTGGTCGAAGCTCCCTGAGCAACCGCGCTAACCGGGCATAGCAATGCGAGCGCGACGACACCCAAAAAAAACGATATAGATACGGCTCGCATATTCATCCAGCCAAACATCCCTGTGCATAACTCCACCCTCCAGTGTAACTCTTTACGCAGAGCAAACTTTGTGCCTCTGGCAACAAGCTGGCACTGTTTCTTTGCTCCGGGCCGGACCGCTCGGGTTTACCTTCCCCTAATATGACACCAACTTGTGCCACATACAGTTGTATGTAAGAGATTGACCATCCGCGTCGGTGACCTTTGATCGAGTCTCCCCAGGATACGACAAACATTTCCGCTTATTTATTCACCTGCAATCAGTTGCAAGTAACGTGCAAAAACTGAACAGCCGTTTGCGGACTACTTTTCGGTCGATTTCTCCGCCGCGGTCACGGTGTTGGACATCAACATCGCAATCGTCATCGGGCCAACCCCACCCGGTACAGGCGTAATGAACGAGGCTTTCTCGGCGCAGGCCGCGAAATCGACGTCGCCAACCAGCGAGTATCCTTTTTTCGCAGTCGGATTCTCTACTCGGTTGACGCCGACATCGATCACCACCGCTCCCGACTTGATCATATCGCCGGTTATCGTATTCGGCCGACCGATCGCGGCGATCAAAATATCCGCGCGGCGCGTGATCTCGGAGAGATTTTTCGAGCGGGAATGCGCGACCGTCACGGTCGCGTTCGCCATCTTCCCTTTTTGCATCAACATCGCAGCGACCGGCTTCCCGACGATATTCGACCGACCGACCACCACCACTTCCTTACCGTCCGGATCGATCCGGTAATGCTCGAGCAGTTTGATAATCCCGTGCGGCGTGCATGGCAGTAACCCAGGTTTGCCGATCAGCATCATCCCGACATTAAACGGATGAAATCCATCCACATCTTTGGCCGGATCGATGAGCAGGGTCATCGCTTCTTCGTCTATATGCTTCGGAAGCGGCGACTGCACAAGTATCCCATGGATCTTCTTGTTCGCGTTCAGGCCATGAATGATCGATGCCAGCGCCGGCTCGATCAGCTCTTTCGGCTGACGTATTACTTCAGAATACAGCCCGAGATCTTCACACGCCTTCGCCTTGGCGCCGACATAGGTCGCCGATGCCGGGTCATCGCCGACCAGCACCGCCGCCAATCCCGGAACTACCCCCTTCGCTTTCAGCGAAGCGATCCGCGGCTTAAGTGATTCTTTGATCGCCGCCGCGACCAGTTTTCCGTCGATAATTAGAGCTGTCATAAAATGGTCACTTTCAATCCTCGTGTCGAATCAATGAGTCCCCTCATCCGGCCTCCGGCCACCTTCTCCCAAAGGGAGAAGGAATCTACCGCCCTGGTTTTGCCTTTACCCGCAGGATACTTTTGGCGCACGAAAGAGAGCTCCCCTGTCCCTCGGGCAGAGGGTGCCCGCCAGAGGCGGGAGGGTGAGGGAGCCTCATTCCGGCTCGTTAAAGACATCCTGTTGCGCGTTGTTGATATCAAACGGCAACACAAACCGCTCGATATGCTCAGCCCTTCCGGATTCCACATCAACCCGTATCACCACCCCCGATATCCGGACATCCCCACTGGCGCAGGTGAACCGTTTTGGCATGCCGGTTAAAAATCTCCCGAGCGATGGACCTACATCCATCCCGATGATCGAATCATGCGGGCCGGTCATGCCGGCATCGGTCAGATAGGCTGTGCCGCGCGCGGTGATCTGCTCGTCGGCGGTCTGGACATGGGTATGTGTCCCGACAATCGCCGAGACGCGGCCATCCAGGAAGTACATCATCGCCTGCTTTTCGGAAGTAGCTTCTGCGTGGAAATCCATAAAGATGATATTGGTCTCGTTGGAGAGTTGGGCTACTTCCCGCTTGGCGACCCGGAACGGATCATCCAGCGGCGCCATGTAGGTCCGCCCCATCATATTGATGACGCCAACTTTGATGTCACCGACCGTGTCGAGATACGAGCCGACACCGGGAGTGCCGGGGGGATAGTTCGCCGGACGGATCAATTTCGGCGACTGCGACTCGAAATACTCGATAATGTCAACCCGATCCCAGATATGATTGCCGGAGGTTTGCAGGTTGATGCCGTAGGAGAACATTTTGCGGGACATCTCGGGGGTGACGCCGAAGCCGCCGGCGGCGTTTTCGACATTGGCGATAACATAATCCGCGCCATATTTCTCTTTGAGCGGTTTGATCATGTGCGCCGCCGCCTGGCGACCGGGACGGCCGCAGATATCGGCGATGAACATGAGGGTGAACAGAGGCATGAAAAACGCTTTCTAAGGCGGGACAAGGTTATGCGGTTGAACGGTCGGGAGGTTCCGCCTGCCCCACCCGGACGCGTGATTAAAGGTACCGGGAGTGTACGGAAAGGTCCCTGAAGGGTCAAGCGCAAAACCATTACGCCCCGGCCTGCGTGGACTCAACTGTGCCCCACCCCTCGGGTGGGTTTATTATCTTTCCGATCTCTGTCGCGAATCATGACCTCGATCCGCGTGGTCAAAGGTCTAAGTTCACTCTCTGTCGGATAATCAACACAGCATTTGAAGTATCGACCATGAAATTCCATTGAGACCTTATTCTCTTTCCCTTTAAATCCTTGCGCCGGCTTATCCCTCCCCGTATATAATCCACATCGCGTTCTGTCAATCTGAGTCATAGCCATATCCAAAGCATCCGGGCAACCATCAGAGGAGGAAACTATGGACTTTCTGGCCGCGTTATGGGCGCCGATACTGCTCTCCGCCGTGCTGGTCTTTGTCGTCAGCTCGATCATGCACATGGCGCTGAAATATCACGCGAATGACATCAAAAAGATCCCGGACCAGGACGCGGTGCAGTCGGCATTGCGCCCGTTCAAGATTCCGCCCGGCGACTACTTCCTGCCGCGGACTGATTCGATGAAGGATATGAAGTCGCCCGAGTATATCGAGAAGCTGAACAAGGGGCCGGTGATCGTGCTGACCGTGCTGAAGAACGGTCCGTTCACTATGGGGAAAAGCCTCGCGCAGTGGTTTTTGTATGGCCTGGTGATCAGCCTTTTTTCGGCGTATATCGCGAGCCACGCGGTGACGTATGGTCCGGATCAGTACTTGAGCGCGTTTCGCATAGTCGGAGCGGCGGCGTTCATGGGGTACGCGTTCGCGCTGGCGCAGAGCTCGATCTGGTACGGACGGAACTGGTGGACGAACATCAAGCTGATGATCGACGGTCTGGTGTACGCGCTGGTGACGGCGGGGACGTTTGGTTGGCTCTGGCCGAAAATGTGAGTCTCTGACTGGCGGCATGCCCCGCTTTCGAGACAGGGCGGGGCGATGTCTCGCTTGTTTCTCTCAGACAAGCCCTCACCTGTCGCTTCGTGACATCCTCTCCCAGGGGGAGGAAGAAATCGTCGCCATCCGCGAGCTTGGGGGAATGTCTCAATGTGATTGCCATCGTTGGTCCACTATTATATGTTAAGCGACGTATCATCTTTACTATCACTCGCGACAGACACAAACCAAGGAGCGCTGATGCATAAGCCGTATCCCTGTCTCTGGTTTGACACCCAGGCGGAAGAAGCCGCGAAGTTCTACCTGACCGTGTTCAAGGAGTCGAGAATCAATAAAGTGGTCCAATATGGTGAGTCCGGCCCCGGTCCCAAGGGCTCCGTGATGGTGGTTTTCTTTGAACTCAATGGCGAACAGTTCCTCGCGCTCAACGGTGGTTCCCATTATTCCCACTCCCCCGCGGTTTCATTTGTGATAGGCTGTGATACTCAGGAGGAGATCGATCATTACTGGAGCCGGCTCGGCGACGGCGGGACTGAATTGATGTGCGGCTGGCTGACCGACCGATTTGGTATCTCCTGGCAGATAGTCCCGAGCAAAACAGCCGAATGGCTGTCGCGAGACGCCGCGACGACTGAGCGGGTGATGGCGGCGATCAACACGATGGTCAAGATCGATCTCGCGGCGATGCAGCGAGCGGTTGAGGGGTGAGGGTATGTGCCACGTGATTGGAGACCGTATCCCTCAGCGCGGCGGAAATGGTCTTCAGCAGATGCTCCCCCCTTTTTTGGCGATTGACATTTTCTGACAGATACTCGAGATTGTAGCAGTATCGCCCGGGGATCTCGGAAATTTCGCGGAATTCGTAGTAAATAATCAAAGCAGGTCAACAGAATCAGGAGGGAACCGATGAAAGCGCTGATATCGCTTGCTGAGGCAGCGATCATTGCCGGCTGTTTACTCTTGCTGTTTTGTTGGGGGACCGTGACCGTCGACGAATCGGGGGGTGCGCTCTTCCTGGTGATGGGGATTGGAATCCTTGGCGCGCTGGCGCTGATCATCGGAGTTGTGGTCGGACTTGTCCCTTTGATCGTGTCGCCGAAGAGTTTTACCCGGATCAGTCTGCTTATTTGGGGAGGCGGAGTTATTGTGATCGGCGTAATCGCGTATTGGATCGTCACGACCTGACAAAGCACGGCTAAATTGGGAGCTAGTTTGATTCCTTGAGCAGATCATCCAGATCCAGCGGGTCGGAGACCATCGCGTACGTTCCGTCCGGGTTCTTCGGCCACTGCTCCCGCGGGCGATCCCTATAGATCTCGATCCCGTTCCCGTCGGGATCCCGCAAGTAAACCGCCTCGCTGACCCCGTGATCCGCCGCGCCATCGATCGGCCAGCCATGCTCCAACAACCGCTTGAGCGTTGTCGCCAACGCGTGACGCGAGGGAAGCAGGAGCGCGAAATGATACAGCCCGGTGGTCCCGCGTGGCGGGCGCGACCCGCCATTGGATTCCCAGGTGTTCAGACCGATATGGTGATGATACCCTCCCGCTGAGAGAAACGCGGCCGCCCTGCCCATCCGGGCGACAACTTCGAAGCCAAGAACTTCAGTGTAAAACTTTATCGCGCGATCAAGATCCGCCACCTTCAAGTGAACATGACCTATAACTGTGCCGGCATCTATTGGTTTAGATTGCGTATTCATGCCAACGAGAACAAAAGCGGAGTGATTTAGTTTCCCATCGGTGAAGGGTGCTTTCGGCGGATCAGCATTTGAGTGCTCCTGTTTGGAAATCGGACAAAAGCGAATAATCCCACCCAAACATAGACTATTTCGTCTTGACTTTGGCGCAATCGTTGCTAATTTAGTCCAGTACTTGGTTTACGGCTGGACCATGGAAGTTCCTGCCTTTGGGTCACCGACCATGCTTGGCGCACTTGCATTGAAGGCGCTGGCCGAAGTTTGACCTGCCATACACGAAAAATCGTACTTGTTCTCAACCCAGATCGGCCGGGCCGGTTGCTGGCGTTGCCGAGCGGAGATAAATGCATGCTGTTTCGTATCACTTTGATAATCCTACTCGGGCTCTTGCTGGCCGGCGTCTGTTTGGCCGGTGCCGATCCCGCGGACCTTTCGACGGGACGAAGCTACATTCATCCGTCGTCCACCAGCACTGTGGCCAAAGCGCCGAGCGCGATGCTGCCATGCCAATATGGTCAACAATCCGGATGTCGTTGGCACCGATGTGAGCGCGCCGGACGATCGCTCGGCCGGACATTTCACTTCGGTAGGGACGGATAACCCGCGAGGACATCGCCTTGATTACGGTTTGAGAACTGATGATTGGGAACT
>JAMPYH010000071.1 GCA_023700785.1 Candidatus Zixiibacteriota bacterium | reverse complement strand
TCGATCAAGTCGTACGTTCAGTTCTACATTCCGAACAGCGTGAAACCGCGCCTGTTCGGTCTGCCGATCCCGAACGGCTGGGCCTTGAGCCTTGAGGCGGTCATTGAATCGGGACGGCCGTTCACTCCGGATGGCAAATACCCCAACCTCGAGGTATCGTCCACTGAAGAGATCGAACGCAACTCGCTTCGCCGTCCGGCGACCGCGTACTTTGACGTTCGGTTCAACAAAGAATTCAAATTCGTCGGCATAGACTATAGCTTCATCTTCTGGGTGGAGAACATTTTCGATACCCGCAATGCTGAGTCGATCTACACGACCACCGGTCGCGCGGATACCCAGCAGAATATCAACGGTACCGTCTTTGAGGGCACCGAATACGATCGCAATCCCACCAACTGGGGCTATGGCCGTCAGATCCGTGTCGGCTTGGAGATGAACCTCTAACCGACCGACGCGAGGCAACGAATGTATATGAAGCGTAATGAGGATAACATGGCGACACAAAGAAGCCGGCGCCCCGGCCGGGACATCCGAGGACTCAGCGTACCGTTATTGGTCCTGCTGGTCGCACTGATGCTTCCCTCGCTGGCGGCTGCTCAGGCAAAGGTCGGCACCACGGGTGCTCAGTTCCTTGAACTGGGTGTATCGGCTCGTGCCATGGGTATGGCCGAAGCCTTCACCGCGGTATCCAATGATATATCGGCGGTTTATTACAACCCCGCCGGATTGACCGCCCTGCTCGGCAAAGAGTTTATGGCGACCTATATCTCGCTCCCGGCTGATGTTAGCTACGGTTTTGTCGGCATGGGCATACCGCTCGAAGCAGTCGGCGGCGTGGTTGGCGTGGGTGTGTATGGGCTCAGTTCGGGCAAGATGATCGAACGAACTTACCAGCAGGGGACCTACGAAGGGACCGGCCGCGAGTTTACCGCGCAGGATATGGCCATTTCAGTCGGCTACGGGCGCTATCTGACCGATCGTTTCTCGATCGGTGTGAACGTCAAGTACGTGGGCGAGTACTTCCACGACTATACGGCCAATGGCTGGTCGGCAGATGTCGGCACCAGCTACGATACCGGCTTCCGCGGATTCAAGATCGCGATGGTGATCACGAATTTCGGCCCTGACATGAAGTTCATCGACAAAGCGTATCCGCTCCCGATCAACTTCAAGTTTGGCGCCGCGATCAACGTGGTGGATAATCAGGATCATATGATGACGTTTGCCGCGGAGGGATCGCATCCTTCGGACAACCTCGAAAAATATAACGCTGGTCTGGAGTATACCTTCAACGATCGGTTCGTGCTTCGTGCCGGCAGCCGCTTCAATTATGACGAAGATGGTCTGACCTTTGGCGGCGGTCTTCGCCTTCCGTTCGGTCAGGAAAAGGAACTCCGCTTCGACTACGCCTATCAGGATTACGGAATTCTGACCGAAGTGCACCGATTCAGCATGGCGATAGGCTTCTGAGCGCAGGGGAAGATGAAAGATGAAGGTTACAATGACTTCTGGAGTTAGATCACGACTCACCGTGCTGTGTGTGGCGGCCTCACTGGTCGCGTCGGCGATATTGTTGTCCGGTTGCCCGGACAGGATCACCGGCGAGCAAACCACCAATCAGAAGCCGGTGGTCTATTTTGTGAATATTCCGCCGGATGATTATCAAACATCCCGTAACCCGATCGTCTATTGGATCGGGACCGATCCCGACGGTCAGGTGCGCCAGTTCCGCTATGCGGTGGTGCTGGAAGCGGACATGGGCGGCAAGACCCCCGCGCAATATATCGCGCAGGATCTCATGTCGCTGCCGCTGGACGCCTGGACCTATCTGCAGGTAGATGACTCACTGCCGGATCCGCAGACGCAGAACGCGGTCCGCATGCAGGCCGACCTGAACGACCCGATCAATTCCTACGTCCCGCAGTATGTATTCCTGCAGGCGTTCGACGAGCAGGGACTGGGTTCGGATGTGGTCTATCGCCGCTTTAATCGAAACAATAACCCGCCGCAGACGGTCATCCCCGGCCTGCCCGGATATGACGAGCTGACCTCGCCGTTCATCAACGCGGTGAACGAGGGGGGCGCTATCACCGGTGTGAGATTGGCCTGGAGAGGCGTAGATGAGATCGATTATCCCGCCGATCCGCCGCCATTTGAGTTCCAGTGGAAACTGCTTGGCCCGTACACCTACGGCTCGCCCTCGAGCGAGTATGAGACGGTCATGGCGAACTTCGTGAGAAAGGTCTTCTCGGCGAACGATGGCCGCGTCTATCAGCTTGGTAATCATGATTCCATCGTATTCTACTGCGATTCGCTGGATACCGCGGCAACTCCTGATACGTTGGTGACCTACGAATGCAACAAGTTGTTGATCGATACCATTACCTCAAGCAACCCGTATGGCACGCTTGATAGCGTTCTGGCAATCGATGATCCAGCGTTCGCCGCGGCGGGACATCGCCGGATAGCGGACAGCTCCGACGCCGGGACCTCTGATTGGGTGACCGATGTCGCGGACACGATTTATAACGTGTACAGAAATCGCCCATCCGCGAAAACGTCTGAGTCCAAGTTCATTTTGTGGGTGCGATGCCGCGACGACGCGAACGTACCTGATCTGGTCCCGGCATTCAGGTCGGTCAACGTTATTGAGCCGAAGTATGAGCGCGAAGTGCTGGTCATTGACTTTACCCGTAAGTTCCGCGCGCTGAACCGCCCGTATCTGGATACCCGTCTCACCAACGATACGGCGTTCCATTACTGGAAGGACGCGATCAACACCTGGAAGCCGAGTTCTTTTGACAGCACAGACTATTTCCAGATCGACGGTCCGAACCAGGTCGCGCTGAAGCGCCTGCTTCAGTACAAAATAGTGATCCTTTACAATGATACGCCTGAGAAGATGTACATGCTCTCCGGACAAAGCCTTGCGCCGCCGGCGGTGACGGTCTTCAAAGCAATTGACGCCGGTGTGAATGTCTGGCAGTTCGCGCGCTCCGCTGGAGCGGCAGGGCAGGATTTTAATTCTCTGCCGTCCAACCCGAACTTCCCGGACCCGCCGCCGGCCGAGTATCAGCGTTACTTTGGCATCACCGGATTTGTATATCATGGCTGGATGCACTATGCGCTGGATACGACCGATGTTAACCCGTCTATTCGCATTGAGGACTTTAATGGCGCCTACAGCCTGAAGCTAGAGGACGATCCGGAGAACTTTCCGGATCTGGCGATAGACACCGCTAATCTGCACCGACGCTACAACTGGAACAATCTCCAGTTGCTGCTTTACCAGCGGCCACGCGTTCGTTGGGAGGACACGGTTGCCTGCTTGCCCGAAGTTGGCTGGGTCTCCCGTTCGAACGACACCGAGCCGCTCTATCTGTACAAGTCCAAGTATGGATTGAGCCACCCGCTTGGTCCGAATATGAGCTACGATGGTTCGCCGGTCGCGATCCGTCTGAGCACCAGTCTTTATCGGACCGCCCACTTCAGCTTCACCCCGCTGGGGATGGAAGATGAGAAGATGCAGACAGTGATCAATCATATGCTGGATTGGCTCTACCCCGCGAATCTTGGCGTGGCGCCGAATGAAACGATCAATCGGTACCCGAACTCCGCGGTGACTTTCACGGCTGATCAGATCAGGAGATTTGAGGATCAGCGGATGGAAGAGTACCGCCGGATGAACGGTATCTTCGAGGAGAACTCCGCCTGGTAACATCGGGCTGAGATGAGATCTTCAAGGGTCGACCTAGCCGGTCGGCCCTTTTGTTATTGGTGAAGGCGCTCGGCTATCTGTCGAAGCTGGGGATCGGTCGGGAATTTTTGCAGCGCACACTGCAGCACCGAATCAGCGGACCGCAAATTGCCCATCGATACGAAGCCAGAGATCAGATTAACATACGCTTCGGCCCTGTCCGGCTCACGGTGAACAGCCGCTCGGCTATGTACTATCGATTCAGCGAATCGCCCCGAGACCCCATACTGGTAACCGAGCAGAAAATGTGCCTCAGCGCGCAAGCGGTTTGATCTGTCCGGTGTGAAAGGGTAAGTCGGTTCGAATGCCGCGTCGTCAGACTCGACCGGCGGCGGCGCGATCTCGAGAGCGGTCACCAGCAGAGATTCCGCTTTTGAGATCATACGTCGCTCAGTCGCGACTTTCGCCGCGTCGAGTATGAGCGTTAGGTTACTGTCCGTACGCTCGAGAGCTCCGTCGATGGTCGCGGAAACGTCCTGTGCGGCCGCGCCGCTGTCGGCGGACACGAGCCTCAGGAGCAGAGTATTCGCCATCTGGTCGTATGGCCTAAGCAAGAGGGCGCGGTTCAACTGCTCAAACGCGCGCGCCTGATCCTGATTTATCAGATAGTAGGACGCAAGGTTGACGTACGCTTTGGGGCGTCCCGGATGCAGCGCTTTCTCGCGCTCGAAGAAATGCCTGGCCGAATCGCCGACTCCCAGCCTGAAATACGAAGCACCGACCGTGAGATTAGCGTCGGGAAAAGTTGAGTCGAGAGCCAGAACCTGCCGGCCAACGGCTATCGAATTCCGGTAATCACCCTGCCCGTAAAGAAAATTGGCCCGTGCCGCAAGGCCCGCGACATTGGCACCTTGGGGAAACCTGAGTACGGGCACATAGGATAGGAGCGCCATCACCACCGCCAGCGCGATAGCAAAGTGTCCTGTCCTGGCGCCATATCCTCTTTCAGTGATAAACCACCGAATGGCTCCCGCGCTGAGGATGATCAACAACGGGATCTCCGGCAATCGAAACCGACTATTCACAAAAAATGTTGAGTTTGCCAGGATAAACAGCAGGATGCTCCAACCAAGCAGAGCAGCGCGTGGGTTGGTGCGAAGGCTGATCAAAAACCCAGCCGCCCCCAGTGCCAAGATTACGCCAAATGTCAGCGGATTGTATCTGAGGAGTGATACCTGGCCAAAGAACGCGTCGATATCCCGATTGTTGGATATCTCGCGGTTCGAGATGGAGAAATACAGTTTCCTGAGATAAAGCGCCAGCGCGTCCACCGGATGGTCGGTCATCCACTTGATCGCCTGTCGGGACCAGTAATCTGAGACTTCCCCGGGCCTTAGCTCCCGTCCCTCTTTGATCTCCGCGACATAAGCGACATCAGCCATCTGCCAGTTATGCCCGAATGGCTGGGGAAGGACCGCGGAGATACCGTCGGCGTGCGGATTGTTCCCAATGTACATGTTGATCCCGCCTTGCGACGCGATCAGTACTGGGTCACCAGCAACAACGATGTTCCGCAGAGTTACCGGGACGATAAGCAGAAACGCGCCGAGCGCGAACAGCGCCGCGTGGCGAATTCTCGAATTCCAGATACCTGTCCCCTGGAGGATCAGGCCAATTGCGGCGGGTACAAACAGCAGCGCGGTCGGGCGGGTGATCGATGCCAGCCCGAGAATTACGCCGCACAGGAGCGCGTTTCGACCGGTCTGAGTATCCTGCCAGATCAGGAAACGATACACAGCGATCTGAATGAGCAAAGTGAACAGCGGATCCAGCAACAACTCGCCGTCAAAGTAGATCGCCATAGGAAACAGAGCATGAATCACACCGGCAATGACAGCGGCCTTTTTGTCGAAGAGCCGTCGCGCGATGAGGCAGGTCATCGCGACTGAGCTGATGCCGACGATCAAGCCAAATAGTCGCAAGATCCACAGCGAGTCGCCCAACAACGTTATCACCAGCGAAAGGCACCAGACATACAGGGGAGCGCGAAAATAAGTCGTCCCGCCGATCAGATCGCCATCGGCGATCCGTTGAGCCCAATGCAGGTGGTAATAATTGTCGACTGTCAGTTGGCCCCATTCGGGGAGCGACGAATAGTACAGCAGATAACCGAGCCGGACAGCTAACGCGAACGCCACGACAGCAATCAGCGAAAAGTCACGAATGCCGCTCTCGCGGCCAACTGAGTTCATGCCCTCAATATATCCGCAATCCAATGCAGCTTCAACCTTTGATGCATCCACGGCGAAGCGAGTTGCACAGGCTGCAAATTGCCATCTTCCTGGGGGGCAGTAGCGACCTTGTCCGCGACCTCGTCAAACCTTTGATGGCTCGGCCTTTGCGATATGGGGGGAAGCCCATAGCGCACTGTCTTGCATGGATTTGGATGCCATCCCTTGCGGCATACCGGTTGCTCAAGAGGGTATTGGAACCCAAAGGAAAGGCGACCAATGCCGATATCCACAGCCGCACGTTTTCTCACCATCGTAACGCTTCTCGTCTGCTCGGCGAATGTCTCAGCCGGTCGCCTTGACCAGTCTCTGGAGCTTCTGGCTGACGACATCAGTTCGGCAGACAGCCTCGTTGCGGTCGTCGCGTTTCTTGAGAACTCGTCCAGTCAAGCCGGGATTCTTCAGGCGTCGTCGCGCATCGACCTGAAACGTGGCGACCGGATACGAATGATCTCCGCGCGACTTCAGTCTGACGCGTCGATCCTGATGTCTCCGGTTGACCGCCAAATACAGAAGTTTGCTAATGGCGCGGTCACACGGCACTGGGTGGTCCCAGCGTATTCACTCACCGTCAAAGCCGGCGATCTTCACGCGGTCGCCAATTTACCCGGTATAGATCAAGTTATCGCCGACCTTCCGCTTGAACTAACCGCGCCGGTCGAGATATCGGCCGCTCCGTCGATGGCTGCTTCCGCCAGCGCGGAATTACAGCTCCTCAAAGTTCCAACCCTCTGGCAGACCGGAATTACCGGACGGGGGAGACTGGTCTGTTCATTCGACACCGGGGTAGATAGATTACATCCCGCCCTCGGTTCAAAGTGGCGCGGGAATCACTCGACATTGCGCGAGTCATTTTTCTCCGCGGTCGCGCCCGACAGCCTGCCCTTCGACAAGACGGGACATGGGACCCACACGATGGGGATCATGCTTGGTTCTGTGGAGGCCGACTCATTTGGAGTCGCCCCAGAGGCAGAATGGATCACCGCGGGAGTGATCGACCAGGGGCCGGATCTCTCTACGACCATCAGCCATATTCTCCAGGCCTTTCAGTGGGCGTTAAATCCTGATGGAAACACCGCGACCACCGATGATGTCCCCGATGTGATCCTCAATTCCTGGGGTCTTCCGGCACTTGCCGGTTCGGCGATAGCGCCATGCTCCACTCTCTTCTGGCAGGCGCTGGATAATGTCGAGGCCGCGGGGATCGTGACCATCTTTGCCGCCGGTAACGAAGGGAAGTTCGGCGCTATGTCGATACGCAATCCCGCCAATCGCGCGACCACACCGTACAACTCGTTCGCGGTCGGCGCTGTCAACAACTCAAAGGTCATTGCCGATTTCTCCAGCCGGGGCCCGTCGATCTGCGACACGACCCAGGTGAAGCCTGAAATTGTGGCGCCGGGTGTCAGTATCCGTTCGTCCACCAAGGGCGGGAGCTACGCGTATATGTCCGGGACCTCGATGGCCGCTCCGTATATCGCTGGCCTGGTAGCGCTCTGCCGTCAGTACAACCCTGATGCCACAGTCGAGCAGATCAAATTCGCGTTGATCCAGTCCGCCGCTGACCTGGGACCGACCGGCGAAGATAATGCTTACGGCCACGGCTTGGTGGATGCGTCAAAGCTCATCAGCCTGTTGCCGGTTCCGTCGGAGACGCGGCTCTATGTCGCCAACAAGTTCATCTCCGGCGACGGTATCGCGATGCCGGGTGAATCGTTTCAATTGCAGATATATCTGACCAATTCCGCCGCGAATGTAGAACAGGTCTCCGCTGAGCTGGTCTCACTTAGCCCAGACATGATGAGTGTCACCCAGGGGACCGCTAACTTCTTTTTTGGCGTCGGCGGGACCATGGCAACGAACATCAATCTATTCTCATTAACCGCCAATGCGTCAGCCGTCCACGGTTCAGCCGCGGACCTGCGGATCCGATTTAGAACCAGTGCTGGGATCCTGATCGATTCGGCCGACTTTAGCCTGCCGATCGGCCTTGCGGCGCCGGGCGGGATATCGACGCATGTCGCGGGCTCGCTCACTTTGTCAGTATCTGAGTTTGGGGAGTTTGGACTTGGCGAAGGATCGATCTATAACGCCGGCGGCGATGGTTTCAGCCTCAACGGCGGCCCGAATCTCCTGTACGAGTCCGGCATCTTTATCGGCAGAAGTTCCAGCCAGCTATCGACCGCGATCCGGGACAGCCTTGGCCGGCTGAAACCGTCAGACTTCCGACCGGCGAGTCCCGGCAGCGCGACCTGGGGAGACGACGGCTCGACCGTTTCCCAGGTGGCTTCTTTCAGTGACAATAATTCATCGTTGCCCATCCCGATCACGGTGCGGCAGGAATCGATCCATTACTCGGAACCGGATGATGACGGCTTTGTGATCATCAAGTATCGAGTGACGAATGGAACGCTTGAGCCGCTTACGAATCTGCATTTCGGCATCTTGGCGGACTTCGATCTTTCCGCCGCCGACTCGGTCGAATTGATCTCCGGTCTGGAGATGGCTATGCAACAGCCAGTCAACGGCGGGCCGCTAACCGGAATCGTGGCGCTCACCGATGGATGGTTCTCTGCGCGAAACAATGGAGCAACCAAGACCGGCTTCACCCGCCAACAGCAGTATGGGCTCCTGGCAACCTATGTCGATCAGCCGGACTTGTCGCCTGCCGGGGACAAAATGATCGTTCTTCACACCGGGCCGTTCACATTGGCGCCGCAGGGGTCAGTCGAAGTCGCTTTCGCGTTTGTAACCGCGGCGACGCGAGAAGAACTGCTGGCGCGTGCCGCACGCGCCCAAACCCGATTTGACATCCCGACGGATGTCAATGACACACAAACACTCCCTGCGGCGTTTTTGCTCGACCAGAATTATCCGAACCCATTCAATCCCACTACCACCATCTCCTTCACCTTGACCAGGGCGACTCAGGTCAGCCTGGATATTTTCAACCTTCTCGGACAACAGGTCACCCGCCTGGTTGACGACCGTCTTACCGCCGGGGAACATCGAGTGATCTGGGACGGCACCGACCGATCCGGCAACGGGGTCGCCGCCGGTGTTTATTTCTATCGTCTGGCCACCGACGAGCGCGCTGAGTCCCGGAAAATGATGCTTTTAAAGTAGCCTCGGACGACATATATTTCACCCTGAAATTGGGCTGATTCCGGACCCCCGAGATGAAGGGTATTAGCATGTCGTTCAAAAGGTTATTCCCCGCCATAGCGGCGCTTATCCTGTTCGCGATCTCTGTCACTCCCGCACTGGCGGTCGCCCCCACTGCAGAAGCAATTGAGAAGTGGAAAAATGAAGGGATTCTTGACGCCAAGATGGCCCAGCTTCAGGCGTTCAAAGACGCCGGCGGCTGTAGTCCCATAATCTATTCGCAATCGGTCAAGGATCTTTATCGCACTCGATTCGCGACCGACGCCAACGCGGTAGAGACGATAAAAGTCGTGGTGATACTCGTCGATTTCTCTGACTGGACGTATGCGGATCAAGCGCGGGCCGCGACTCGAAACGATTTTGACTCTATCCTTTTTACCGATAGACGCAGTGACACGATTGTCAACCCGACCGGGTCGATGACAGACTATTATCTCGAAGCATCCTATGGAAAGGTTTTTATCCGCGGAGAAGTATTTGGCTGGTATCGGATGCCCAGTACGTATGCGTACTATGTCGGTACCACTGATGGGTTGACCATGGGGCCGGTTCTCGCGAAGGATGCGGTGGACATCGCCAACGCCGACATAGAATACGATAAGTTCGACAATCCCGGGATCGGCGTTCCAGTGGTCATTGTCCATGCCGGACCTGGAGCCGAGACGGGAGCGTATGGCATTTGGTCGCACAAGTCGACCATTTTCAATACGCCGGTACATGATGGCGTCC
>JAMPYH010000070.1 GCA_023700785.1 Candidatus Zixiibacteriota bacterium | reverse complement strand
TGTCGCGCAAACGCCTGCTTCTGCACCGGTCGAGGCGACATATCGCGATAGTAATCCAATCCTATCTCGCCGATAGCGACCACTTTGGGTTGTTTCGCCAGAGATCGAAGACGATCCAGCGCGGCTTGGTCGCACTCGGTAGCGTCGTGCGGATGGATGCCGACGGTCGCATAGACCATATCGTACCTCGCGGCGATCGCGACCGTGTTCTCCGAGGACTCCATATCCGCGCCGATAGTGACGACTGTATGCACACCGGCCGCTTTGGCTTGCGCCAGAAGCGGCTCGATCTGCTGGTTATAGACTTTGGAATCGAGATGACAATGTGAGTCGATCATCAGCCTACTTTCGCGCCGGGAGGAATATCACCATCGGGGCGGATCAGCAAAAGCGACTTGCCGGATTTCGCCGCCAGTAACATCCCGCGCGACTCCACTCCCCTGATCACGGCAGGTTTCAGATTGATTACGACAATGATCTTGGTGCCGGTGATCTGCTCGGGAGAGTAATACTCCGCCACCCCGGCGATGATCTGTCTCTGCTCGGTGCCGATATCGATCTTCAGCTTGAGCAGTTTGTTGGCCCCTTCGACCCGTTCGGCCGCAAGCACGTGCGCGACCCGAAGTTCCGCTTTCTGGAAATCGCCGATATCGAGCAGGTTGTCTCCGCTTGGCGGAAGATCCGGTTTCCCCGAACCCGCGATACCGTTTGTCTCCGGCGCTGACGGGACGAAGGCACCTTCGATGCGCGGAAAGACCGGCTGATCTATCTGGATCGCGGTGCCCGGCACCAGGTCGAAAAACTCGCGCGCGTTGCTTAACGCGAGCGTGTCGTCGCCCAATCCCAGCACGCCGCGGATCTCCCGCATCTTGCGCGGCATCACCGGATACAGGATGATCGAGGCGATCCGGATAACTTCACAACAGGCGTAAAGTACGCCTCCCTGCTTGTCGATCTCTCCCTGCTTTTTCAACAGCCAGGGAGCGGCGTCGTTGAAAAACTTGTTCGCGGCCCGGACAAGATTCAGCGTGTCGCCGATCATGTTGGTCAGGCGGAAGTTCTTGATGTGCGAGTAGGCGGCGTCCGGCAACTGCTCGGAGAGAAGCATCAACTGCTCCAGCCCCGGGATATGTCGATCCGGCCGCGGAAGTTTCCCGCCGAAATCAGCCATGATCATCTTGGTGACGCGCGACACCAGGTTGCCGAGGTCATTGGCGAGATCCGAATTGTACTGCGTGACAAACCGTTTCGCCTGAACATCGCCGTCGATCCCGAACGGATACTGCGTGAGCAGGAGATAGCGGGTTCCATCCGGCCCGAACTGCCTCACCATATCGTTCGGGTCGATCATATTGCCGAGTGATTTTGACATCTTCTCGCCGTCAATAGTGAAAAAACCATGCAGGAAGATCGTGTCCGGAACTTTGAGCCCGGCGGCCATCAGCATCGCCGGCCAATAGAGGCAATGAAACTTGAGGATATCCTTCCCCATCAAATGAACCACTTCCCCCTGACTCCACCACTTGTTGAATGACGCGGGGTCGTCGCCATAGCCGATTCCGGTGATGTAATTGGACAACGCGTCCACCCAGACATAGGCGACCTGCGACTTGTCAAACGAAAGCGGTATGCCCCATTTGACCCGCTCGCGCGAGACGGAAAAATCCGGAACATCCTGGCCGATCAGGCCCAGCACTTCATTGCGCCGCTCCTCAGGGAGGATCAGCAACTCGCCGGACTCGATCCGTTCCTTGATCTTCTGCACATAGGCCGAGAGGCGGAAAAAGTAATTCTTCTCGCGGAGTTTCTCCGGTGGGCGCTTGTGATCCGGGCAGAGTCCATCGACCAGATCCTTTTCGGTCAGGAACTTCTCGCATCCGGTGCAATACAGCCCTTCGTAGTAGCCGGAGTAGATGGCGTCATCGCCGTTCGGCGTTTTGGCGGCGCGCATGGCGTCGAGGATCTTGTGCACTCCCTTGACATGCCGCTCGGATGTCGTCCGAATAAAGTGATCGTACTGGATATCGAGATTTTTCCAGGCGGTCTTAAATGTCATGACGGTTCGGTCGCAGAACTCCTGCGGCGACAGCCCGGCCGCCGCGGCGGCTTCGGCGACTTTGGTCCCATGCTCGTCGGTGCCGGTCAGGAAGAACGCGTCGCGACCTTCCAGCCGATGAAAGCGGGTCAACAGGTCGGCCGCGATCGTGGTATAGGCATGCCCGATATGCGGCCGGTCATTTACATAATAGATCGGGGTCGTGATGTAAAATGGCTGTGGCACAATCTATCCTTGGCGGAGCTACATCCGCTCCATATCGTCGAGATGTTTTAATTCTGCCTTCTCATCCTGGCCCATCGGTTCATCCATGCCGGCCGAAGTCGCGGCATGCGCTGCCCCTTTGCCGGTCGGCATCCGGTCAACCTTGATCAACTCATCGGCCTTCGCGCGGAACTGGACGCCGTCCTCGGCCATGCAGACCATTTCCTCATTAAAGTAGTCGATCCGCTGGATCAGGCCGGAGCCATGTTTGGTCGTGACGATCGCGCCGGCCGGCGGGAAACGCTTTTTGGTCTCGATATAGCCGTCAACTTCGTAGCGCAAACAACAGAGCAGCCGTCCGCAATTGCCGGAGATCTTCGACGGATTCAGCGACAGATCCTGCTCGCGGGCATGCGAGGTGGAGATCGGAGCGAACTCGCGAATGAAGGTATTGCAGCATTGCCGCTGGCCGCAGATGCCGTAGCCATCGTTGCGGCGGGCCTCATCCCGCACCCCTATCTGGCGCAGTTCGATGCGGGTGCGAAAACGCGACGCCAGGTCGCGCACCAGCGAGCGGAAATCGACCCGGTGATCCGCCGTAAAGAAGAACGTTATCTTGTTCCCGTCATACTGGCACTCGACATCGACCACCTTCATCGGCAGGCCATGTTTCCTGATCAGCTGATAGAACTCCTTGCGGCAGTCGAGCTCTTTGCGGGCGAGTTCCCCCTTGCGGCGTTTGTCGTCGGCGCCGGCGGGACGCAGTATCGAGCGCGGCCGATTATCGCCGCTAAGCTGCGGCGATTTGTCGATCAGCTTGGTGAGCTTGCCCAGATCCTCACCCTGCTCCGCCTGGACAACCACATACTCGTTCAGTTTGAGGGTGTGATGGTAGCTATTGTAGAAGTACTCCTTGCGGGAGCCCTTGAATTCAACCAGGTATAACTCGGCCATAGCCGTGTCTCTCCGTTGGGATTGTGTCCCGGAAATCGCTTATCGCGCTGTCTTGATAGCCGCGCCAAGCCGAAGCGCGAGAGCGGCTACCGAGGGCTGAATATGCACGTTGCGGCGCATATCAGCAAGTGTGTTTTTGATCTGCTCGGTCATCGCCGACGCTACCTCCGGGTCGGCAAATGACTGCGACAACTTCTTGATATCAACAGTATAGTCGCGATTGATGATCTGCTCGTCATCCCCCGCGACCGCGTAGCTGGCGCAATCGCGCACCAGCGAACCCCAGAACAACAAAAGCGACTCCGCCTCTCCTCGATTGGTCGTAAACTCGAGCATACGGGATATCGCTTCAGGGGCGGGCTCCAAAAAGAGCGATTTGAACAGCAGAAACCCGGTCGCCCGTTGGGAGATGTCGTCATGGTCCTCATCGGCGGCCAGTTCCACCGCCCGTCCAAGGTTGCCGTCGGTCACCTGCGCGTACAGCATCGCTTTCTCAGGGGACAAACTATAATGGCCGGCCAGATATTCCGCGCAGAGCTGCGGTTTGATCCGTTCGAGCCGGATCAGCTGCGCCCGTGAGCGGATGGTCGGGAGCAAGGTCTCGGCTTTTTCGGCGGTGAGCAGGATCACGGTATCCGCGGGCGGCTCTTCTATCATCTTGAGCAAAGCGTCGGCTGACGCATGCAGCATCTTCTCCATCTGGTAGAAAAGGACGACGCGGGTGCTGTCCTGATCCCCTTTCATCGCGAGGCGGCGCTTGACCTCGCGCGCCATGTCGATCGGGACGGTCAGTTGCGAGGTTGACGAGAGGATCCAGAACGGCTCTTTGCGCTTGTACTCCAGCGATTCGTTGGTCAGGTCGATCGCTTCTTTGAGATCCTTATGCGACGGTATCGGCAACACTATATTGAGCGCGGGTGAGTTGATCCCGGCGATCTGATGACAGGAAGCGCACTCGCCGCAGGGAGCGGGGATGCCGTCGATTTCCTGTCTGGTACGGCAATTCAACAGCGCGGCAAACGACACCGCCATCTGCCAGTGGCCCAGACCTTCCTTGCCGGAGATGAGATAGGTCCCCGCGACACGGTTGGCAGCGACCGCGCGCGCCAGCAGCGACCAGCCTTTCGGCTGGAGAAATCTGATGTCTGAAAGCTTCACATCCGGATCCATTCCGCTGGGTTGAGCGACTGTCGCCCTTTGCGCAGTTCAAACTTCACGATGCCGTCGTTGTTCGCCGCGCCGACAATATCGCCGGCTTTCAGCAGCTGGTCGGTGGTCACGTAAATACTGCTGAGTCCGGCATAAGTCGTGAAGTGCTGGTTATCGTGGTTGATGATAACAAAATTGCCGTAGCCGCGCAAACTGCCGGTATAGGCGACTTGACCCGCGGCGACGGAAGTGACATTCCCCCCCGGCTCCCCCTTGATCGTGATCCCCGGCGAGAATGATCTCAATTTAGTGATCGGATCGACCGCCGCGCCGTAACGAACGGTGATCTCTCCTCTGAACGGCGGGCGCAGCAGGCCGCGGAGAGCGACAAAGTCAATCGTCGGCTCGTACTGTGTCTCCGGCGATTCTTCAGCTTTCTTCTTCTGCTTAGCTTCGAGACGGGCGACGATCTGCTCCATCTCGCGGGCCGCCTGCTCCAGCATCGTGATCCGGTCGGACTCCTGCTGTTTGAGTTGCACCAGTTTGTCGAGCGCTTTCTCCTGCTTTTGCTTGCGCGATTGTTCGGTGGCGACATTGGATTCGCGTCGCTTTTTCTGCTTGCTGACTTTCCCCTGCTGGCTCTCCAATTGACTCAACTGTTTAAGCGACTGGTCGAAGAAGTGCGACGCCTGCACGACATTCCCCTGCTCAAAATTGACCAACGCGGTCAGGTAGATCATCTTACGATTGGTGATGTATTCGGTAGTTGGGACATCGACCAGATTGCCGGTAACGCGCGGCGTGGTGAGGTAGAATTGCCGCAGCGACCCCAAAAAGCGGCGGCGTGTCAGGTCGAGCGTTTGCTGGCGCGACCCAAGCTGCGATTCCGCGTCGCCGATATTCCGCTGGAGTCGTTTTAGATCGCGGTTTAGTTTTTCCAGTGTCTGCTGCTCTTTGGCCAAACGACGGTCATAGTCGCCCAGCGCTTTCTGCACGCGCCCTTCTTCCTGGCGGAGCGAATCAAGCCGCTGGCGGGAGCGTTTGACATCCTGCTGGATCTTCTCCAGCTCCTTGCGCTGGGATTTGACATCCTCCGATTCCTGCGCCATCGGCGCGGCAACCGCCAGCGTCAACGCCAGCAACCAGTATGTGATCCGACGCAGCTTCATCGGAGTAACTTGCGTACGCCAAGCAGACCGGAGATCGCGCCAAGCATTGCCGCGCTCAAGCAGAAAAGCAGGATATATTTCGCGGTTGGCAGGACAATTGGGAATTGCGTGAACTCCACCCGGGTATGACCGTACCATGTCGCCAGCCAGCCAAAAAGCGCGGATATTCCGGCGATGACAAAGCCCTCGAGCAGGAATGGCGCGGCGACAAAAAACCGCCCGGCGCCCAGAAGCATCATCTGGTGGAAACCAAAGCCCCGCGCGCGGGTCATCAGTCGGATCGAGTTTGAGGATGTTATCACCGCGGTCAACAGGATCAACAGTCCGATGGCGAATCCGACCGTGCTGATGGCGGAGCGAGTCTGCTCGGCTTTCACCAGCCAGTCGCGGCTGTAGAGGATATCCTCGACTCCGGGAATGACGCTGATGGTCTGCTCTATCCGCATCATCTCAGCCACGGTAAGCGAAGGCTGTTTGACCGTCAGGATCATCGAGCGCGGCAGTGGATTAAGCGTATCATAGCCGACCAGCAGATCCAGCCCAACCAGCCGAGCCAGTTCCTGGCGGGCGTCCTCTTTGGATACTTGTCGCAAAGAATCAACCCCGTCGATCGATCGCACCGCCGACGCTATCCTGACCAGACCGCTGTCAGTGACCGACTCGGCGATAAAGACCTCCATCTGGACCTGGCGCAGCATGTCGGTATAAAAACGGTCGGTCGAAAGCGCCGCGACCCAGAAGATCATAAAAAGAAGAAATATCAAAGTGAGCGAGAGCACCGATCCGAGCGCGATGGTCGGATGGCGATAGAGCGTTTTGGCCGATTCGCGCAAGACAAACCGCGCCTGCGTCATACCAGCATCCCCTTCTCGATCGTGTAGTGATCGCAATTGGGGATCTCCATCGGCGGCTTCTCGGACGTGAGGATGATCAGCGATCGTCCGGAACGGGAGGCCTGGATCAGATGGTCGAACACGCGGGCGTAGGTGCGGGAGTCGAGACCGGCGGATGGTTCATCGATGATCATCAGCGGCTGGTAGGCGATCGACGCTCGCGCGATCTGCACCAGCATATGTTCCACCCGGGTCAGCGACGCGGGATATTGAACGGCATGATTGAGCAGCGAAAACTCGCCAAGCAGTTTGAGCATCCGCTCTTTCTGGTGCTCAATGCGCTCGCCGGCGATGATCAGCGGCATCTGGATATTCTCAGCCACAGTCAGCGACGGGACCAGACCGAACGGCCCGCCCACTCCGCCGATCTTCCGGCGAATACGCCGGATCTGCCGTCTCGATGGCTGCTGAAATTGCTCGCCAAACAGCTCGATCGTGCCCGATATCGGGCGCTGCATGCCGATAAGCAGCTCGGTTATGGTGGTCTTGCCGGAACCGGCGCCGCCGATGATCACGGCTGACCGTTCGGCCAGGAGGGTGAAGTTCAGACCGGAGAAAAGTTCTTCCCCCCGCTTGGTTCGGATCTGGATATCGCTAAGATGAACGAGCGTTCCTTGCACAGTTTTCAGTCCTGCTCGCGCCGGTTTGACATTTTACTGGACCCTGCGTACTTTGGCGCGTATAACACGTAATCTTGTACCCATAGGGATAGTAAAAAAGCGATGAGTCCACGACAAACTAAAAACCGACGCAGCCTAACTCTTCTGCTGGCAACAGCTATCTCTCTGCTTGGCCTGGCCATGAGCGCGGAGGCTCAAGAGTGGCGCGCCACCAAGATCCCGTTCGATGAAACCGTCACCGGGTTGAGTTTCCCCACCAGCGATATCGGCTATTTTGTCACCTCTGGCGGCAAATACGGCATCACCAAGAACGGCGGGAAATACTGGCAGGTCTATCGCTTCCTTGACCCGTTCAGCATGGAAGATGTCTATTTCAAGAGTAAGGATACGGGCCTCGCGGTCGGCCGCAACGGGATGATCCTCCGCACCGTCGATGGCGCGGTCAATTGGGAGGATTGGGGCCCCGTGGATTCTACGATCTGGTTCACCAGCGGGATATTTGTCAATGATACGGTCGCGCTGGCGACCGGCCTGAAGCCCGGGACCAATATGGAAGGGGTGCTCTATCGTTCAGTGGACGGCGGGAAGAAGTGGGAGCTGGTTGATATTACCGGCATGGGGTTCGGCGAGCTTTTTAAGGCCGAAGGCGTGCCGGTCTGCTTCCAGTCATTCGGCAAACTGAACTACTCGACCGACCAGGGGAAAACATGGCAGTCCCTCTCGACTGTCGGCGGTAAGCCGGGTCGCGCGACCGCGTTTTATAACAAGACCGCGATCATTTGCGGCAACGACGCGATGCTCGCGTTTTCTCAGGATCGCGGCAAGACCTGGGCGCAATCTACCACTGAAGGCGGCGCGAATCTGACCACTGTGATCCTGGTAAATGATAGTCTCGGCTATTTGGGCGGTACCGGCGGGCACGTGATGTTCACCGAAGATGGCGGTAAGTCGTGGAAGAAAGAGAAGCCGTTGCCTGAGATGGTCGATGTAGCCAAGATCGCGGTCGCGGGAGACCGACTGATCGTCGCCTGCGCCGGCGGGTTTATCTTCAACAAACCGTTGCCGAAGAGGTAGGGATCTAACAAGCAAGGGCGTCAGGTCACACTTCGAAGCGTCTCTCGGCTATCGCTGCTCAAGTCCAAAATCTCCGCCAGGCTGCTTCGAAGCAGGACCTGACGCAACAGGCGGGCTCCCCTTCGCAAAGCCAGAAGACCTGACGCAATGGGCGGGGACATTGCGAGTCCTGGCAATGATCTCCAAAGACGTTCCGTCAGGTCCTCCGTTCGCCGTGATTCTCAAGGACAGACCAGATAATCCATCGCGCGAACGGGAGACCTGACGGTCCTGGCCCGTTCGAGGTACGCTATTTTGTTTTGGTGATCGTGTGAAGGCGGGAGATCTCAGTTGCCGAAAGCAAACGCCATTCGCCGGTTTTGAGTCCGCGCGCGGTGATGCCGGCGAACTCCACTCGGCGCAGCCGGATCACTTTATGTCCAACCGCTTTGCAGAGCTGTTTGACTTCGCGCTTGCGCCCTTCGTGCAAGGTCAAACGAAGGCGGGTGGTATTCTTCACATAGCCGAGAATGTCCACCCGCGCGCGCCCCAGAGAGCCATCTTCAAGACGGATCCCCTTCTGGATCATGTCCGCGGCGATACGAGTGAATGATCCTTCGACCATCGCCTCATACACTTTGGCGATCTCGAAACTTGGATGCGCCAGACGATAGGCCAGTTCGCCGTCGTTGGTGAGGAGTAGTACGCCTTCGGTGTCGTAGTCGAGCCGTCCGACCGGATAAACCCGCTGACGCAGTTTTTTGAGGAAATTGACGACCGTTTTGCGCTTGAAAGGATCGCTCAGCGTGGTCATCACCATCGGCGGTTTGTTGAGGACGACATAGACCAGTTCGTCAACCGGCTTGACCTCGACACCGTCAACTTTGACGACATCGGCGGACTCGTCGATGACGGTGCCGACCTTTTCGACCGTATGGCCATTGACGACCACCAGGCCTTCGGCAATGAGGGCTTCGGCGCCTCGACGCGATGTCACACCGCACATCGAGAGATACTTATTGATCCGAATCACGATCGCTCCAGTTGCGAGAAAGACAGATCGGTTCTACGGTCGCGAATGAGAACTCACTCGACCTTGTCCGCAGCATCCGACTCACCGGCGATAACCGGCTCATCTTCGGGATCATCCTGATCCGACTGGAAAGCAGCCTCGTTGTGTGGATCGTCCCCGTGCGCCAGGCGCCGTCCGGCGACCTCGCGCACAGTCTCTGTCAGCAGATCTCCATCCAGCGGACGCTCATCGGCGTAGATCGACGGGTCAAACGTGCCGTCGGCGATATTCAGTTTCGCCGCGCGCAGTTCTTCCGATTCGTGCTGGAGTTCAAGTTCGGTCTGACCCTGGGCTTGCGCCGCAGCGAGCAGTTCCTCGATCTCCGACATCTTCGGCAGAGAGTCAAGGCCGGCCAGCCCGAAAAATTTGAGGAACTCGTCGGTGGTGCCATACTGGAGCGGTTTCCCGACCGTCTTGGCCCGCCCGACGATTGTGACCATATTCTTTTCCATCATATTCTGCAGGACGCCGTCGGACGCGACGCCGCGGATATGTTCGATCTCGGTTTTGGTGACCGGCTGTTTGTAGGCGACTATCGCCACCGTCTCGAGCGCCGCGCGGGTGAGGCGCATCTTGCGCCGCCGCGTAAACAGTTCCTCGACATATCCGGTGTAGTCCGGCAGAATATGAAACTGAAAGCCGCCGGCGATCTCGCGAATGCGAAACGCGCTGCCGGTCTCCATATAGCGATTATTCAAGGTCGCGATCGCTTCGTTGATCTTCGATGGTGTCGCGCTCTCCAGAACCTGCACCATCCGTTTGGCGGGGAGCGGTTCCGGCGACGCGAGGATCAACGCTTCAACGATCGACGC
>JAMPYH010000069.1 GCA_023700785.1 Candidatus Zixiibacteriota bacterium | reverse complement strand
CTCGCGCTCGACCTGATGTTGGAGATCCGGAATAAATTACTGAATGCGTATAACGAAATTATGCGCATGCCGATGTAACGCAGGGAACGAAACGATTGACGCGGCTATGGATGGCCGCCCACGATCTACATAGGACTGAGTATGGGAAGCCTGAAGGATGTCTTCAAGAATTTCTCCGACTTCACCGGCCGGATGACCCCGAGCCAGGTGATGATGCTGTTCGGCGTGGTCGCCGGCACTATCGTCGGAGTGGTCTTATTGGTCGGATGGGTGAACAACGTCACCTATTCCCGACTCTATTCCAACCTCGAGGAAAGCGAGGCGGGTGAGGTCATCAGTTACTTGAATGACAACAAGATCCCGTACAAGCTCGGCGATGGCGGCAGGTCGATCGAGGTTCCTTCGGACGATGTCTATAAGACCCGCATTTCGCTTGCGGCCGAAGGGCTCCCGCGGGCCGGATCGATCGGTTATTCGCTCTTTGACAAGAATAACCTCGGGATGACCGACTTCCTGCAAAATCTTAATTTCCGCCGCGCCCTCGAAGGCGAGTTGACCCGGACGATCATGCAACTCTCCGAGGTGCAGGCCGCCCGCGTGCATATCGTGATCCCGAAAGACCGCCTATTCAGAGAAGATAAGAAGGAAGCGACAGCCTCCGTATTGCTGAAGCTCAAGGGGCATGCTCAGCTTGCCCGCGCGCAGATCGCCGGGATCTCACACCTGGTTGCGTCGTCTGTTGAAGGGCTCAGCCCGGAAAACATTACAATTGTCGATTATGAAGGGAATCTCCTGTCCGGAGGCCGCAAGACTGACCGTCTGGCGGGGCTATCTTCGTCCCAGCTCGAAGTTCGCCAGAGTGTAGAGTCTTATCTCGAAGAAAAAGCCCAGTCCATGCTTGACGGCGTGCTTGGTGTCGGCAAGGCGATCGTGCGCGTAACCGCAGACCTCAATTTCCAGCAGGTCGAAAAAACCGCCGAAACGTACGACCCGAACGCGCCGGTTATCCGCTCCGAAGAACGCACTCGCGCCACCAACAGCGCTACCGACAAATCCGAGCAACTCAGCGAAAGTAACAAACAGGACAACACGGAAACTATCGTCACCAATTACGAGATCAACAAGACAGTCGAGCATATCATCAACGCGGTTGGAACAGTTGACAGGTTGTCAGTTGCCGTGATGGTTGACGGCACCTATCCCGTACCCGAAGGCGGTTCCGGCGGCGACGCCGCGCCGGTCTATCAGCCTCGCTCGGCTGAAGAACTTGATCGGCTTGCCGCGGTTGTTCGCAACGCGGTTGGATTCCAGCCTCAGCGGAATGACCAGATCGAAATGTTTAATATCCCGTTCGACCGCCAGGAGCTTCAGATCGAGCAGCAGCAGCTGGATACCATGTACCAGCGCGATTTCTACTGGGAAATTGGCAAGAAGGTCGGGATCGTCCTCCTGGTGATCCTCGCGTTCTTCTACCTGAAGAGCAAGTCGAAGAAATTGTTCAAGGCTCTCGGCGGCATGATGCCGGCGCCTCGCCCGCACCATTACAGCCCGAGCGGCCCGAGCGCGATCCAGGATGAGGAAGAACCCTCGCCGATCGTGCTTGAGAAACGAAAACCACGTTTGGTTGACCACATGCAGCAAACGGCCAAAGAGAAGCCGGATGAGGTCGCCAAAGTGATCAAAACCTTGATGATCGAGTAGGTTGAGTATGGAATACGATGCAATGTCTCCGACCCAGAAGGCCGCTGTCGCGCTGGTGTCGTTTGGCCCCGAAGTCTCCGCGCTCGTCCTCAAGGGGATGAATGAGAACGACCTTGAGAAGCTGACGATCGCGATCGCCAATCTCCGCGATGTCCCGCCGGAGATCGAAGAAAAGGTGATCGAGGAATGCCAGCAGATCTTTATGGCGCGGCAGTACATCTCCCAGGGTGGCATCGATTTCGCCTCACAGATCCTCGAAAAGGCGGTGGGAAGCAACAAAGCGCGCGAGATCATGCACCGACTGGAATCATCCTTCAAGTCGCGCGGCTTCTCGCTCCTCAAAGATATCGACCCCAAACAGCTCTCGGGCTTTTTCCAGAATGAGCATCCGCAGACCATCGCGCTCGTTATGACGCAACTGTCGTCGCAACAAGCCGCTTCGGTTCTGTCAGAACTGACCCCCGAGTTGCAGGCCGAGGTCGCGCTCCGGATCGCTACGATGGAGAAGATATCGCCGGAGATCCTCAAAGAGATCGAAGGAACTCTTGAGACTCATTTCGGGTCGGCGGGGACTCGCGACCTGTCGGTCTCCGGCGGCGCCAAAGCGATCGCCGAGATACTCAATCTGATCGACACCACCGCGGAAAAGAATATTCTCCAATCGCTTGAGGCCGAAGACGCCGAACTGGCCGCTGAGATCAAGAACATGATGTTCGTCTTTGACGACCTGATCCTGCTGGATGACCGCTCTATCCAGCGCGTTCTCAAGGAGGTCGAGACGAAAGACCTTTCGATCGCGCTCAAAGCGACCAGCGACGAGGTAAAGAACAAGATCTTCAGCAACGTCTCCGAGCGCGTCGCTATCATGATACGCGAGGAGATGGAGTTCATGGGGCCAACCCGACTCTCGGATGTCGAAGCCGCCCAGGGGCGTATTGTGGAGACAGTCCGCCGTCTCGAAGAAGAGGGGCAGGTCATCATTTCGGGCCGCGGCGGCAAGGAAGAAATCATTGTCTAGGATCATACGCTTTACCACCGAGGCGCCGTCGGTCTTCATCGGCGAGCGCCATCGGGATCTCAATGCCGAGGTTCACGCTGAACGCAGACTCGGGGAACTCTTTCCCAAGGTCAGTTTTATCACTGACCCGGACGGCGCCAAGCTGATCCCGATCTTCGAGGTAGCCAAGATCGAGCAGGCGCTGGAAAAGGCGCGGGAAGACGCGTTCGCCGCGGGGGTAAAACAGGGGTACGCAGAAGGGCTCGAGAAGGGTCGTGATGAAGCCCGCAAAGTACTGACTCAATTCGATCACGCTATTCGCGATGCCGTCGAGCAAAGGGAAAGCCTGTTGGAAGAAGCCCGCGAGAACGTTCTCGACCTGGTGCTCAAAGTCTGCAGGAAAGTAACCTTTGATTCAGTCGAACTTGACCGCGAGTCTATTGTCACCATGATCTCGCGGATCATTGATTCGCTGGTGGACCGTTCACGCCTGACGATCAAAGTCCATCCGGATCATCTCCCCATCCTGGAGCAGAATATTGACCGGTTCCTGAGGAACTCCACTGCCATCAAGGAACTTCGTTTCGAGGCAGACCCGCGCGTTCGCTTCGGCGGCTGTTTTATCGAGACGCCGTCAGGCGATATCGACGCCCGCCTGGAGTCTCAATTCGAAGTGATCTCGGATGTCATTCTTGGTGCGGTGCAGGCATGACCAGTATTGCCTACGACATGTACGCTGACCGGATCGCGCGAGCCAGCACAATCAAACATTTTGGAAAAGTCACTCAAGTCGTTGGTCTGGTTATAGAATCTGCCGGTCCGGCCGTCTCAATCGGTCGTCTTTGTCATATAGAGAATCGAGAGAGCGGCGACCTGATCCAAGCCGAAGTAGTCGGCTTTCGCGATAATCGGATTCTCCTGATGCCGTATGGCCCGATAAGCGGGATCACACCCGGCGCGATCGTCACCTCTACATCCGACCAGTTGCGTATTCCGGTCGGTCCGGAACTGATTGGTCGAGTGCTGGGCGGACTTGGCCAGCCGATCGACGACAAAGGAGAGCTTGCTTGCCGCACTACCCGTTCTATCATTGGTAAGATCGTCCCGGCGATGCAGCGACGCCGCATCTCCGAGCCGTTATATACCGGCATCAAAGTGATCGACTTGACAGCTACCATCGGTAAAGGCCAGCGAATGGGGATTTTCGCCGGTTCCGGAGTTGGCAAGTCGGTTACTCTCGGTATGATGGCGCGCGCCTCCAACGCCGACGTCAATGTGATCGCCCTGGTCGGTGAGCGCGGTCGAGAAGTACGCGAGTTTATTGAACGGGATCTGGGGGAAGAGGGGATGAAGCGTTCGGTGGTTGTGGCGGTAACGTCAGACCAACCCGCGTTGGTCCGTATTAAAGGCGCGATGGTGGCGTCCGCTATCGCGGAGTATTTCCGCGACCAGGGAAAGGATGTCATGCTGCTCATGGATTCAGTAACACGACTGGCGATGGCCCAGCGCGAGATCGGCCTGGCGGTGGGCGAACCACCGGCCACCAAGGGATACACGCCTTCCGTCTTTGCTATGCTCCCCGGACTTTTGGAGCGAGCCGGCAATTCAGAGCGAGGCTCGATCACCGGACTTTATACTGTGCTGGTCGAAGGTGACGACTTCAATGAGCCAATATCTGACGCGGTACGTTCCATCCTCGACGGCCATGTCGCGTTGTCGCGCAAACTGGCGGCGTTGAACCAATACCCGGCGGTCGATATCCTTGATTCCATCAGCCGCTTGATGAAAGATGTGGTCACTTCCGACGATGTCCAGTTGGCCGCTAAAGTGCGAAAGACAGTCGCGACCTATCGCGAGGCCGAAGACCTTATTAACATCGGCGCCTATGTCAAAGGCTCCAATCCCAATATCGATTACGCCATCGCCAAGATAGAAAAGATCAACACCTTTTTCCGCCAGGGGATCTACGAGCTGGTTGACCACGCTGATGCCGTCGCGCAACTTCAGGGGATAATGGAAAGCTGAACCGTGCGATGAAGAAGTTCCGTTACCGTCTTGAACCTGTGCTCAAAGTGAAGGCCCACGTCGAGAAACAGCGCCAAAAAGAGCACGCGGTCGCTCTCCAACAGGTTTATCTACAGAAAGAGAAGCTTGCCTCAATCTCCAGCGAGCGTGAGCAGACGTGCGAACAGCAGAGACAGCGGCTAACCGGTCCACTGCGGCCGCATCAATTGCTCGCCGCGTCACGCTATTTGGTCAAACTAAAGCGGGATACTATCACCGGCAGCGAACTGTTACGTGGACTTGAACGCGAGGCGGAAGTGCGCCGTATGCGCCTGGTGGAAGCCACCAAACAGAAAAAGATCCATGAAAAGCTGAAAGACCGCCTCCAGCACCGATTCATCTCCGAGTTCGAGGAAAAGGAAAAGAAGGAACTCGACGAGATCGCGGTCAGCGGATACAGCTTCCGAAAACGAGTCTAATCGCCTTCTTACCTCCAACGACACAAAAGCCTCCTGAAAGGGAGGCTTTTGGTCTTATGGAGAGAATGTCTGGCTGCGGAGTTTATTTCATCAGCAGCATTTTCCGGGCAGCTTTGTAGTCCCCCGCCTGGAGCCGGTAAAAGTAAACGCCGGTCGCGATCTGTACACCCGACGATGAGCGGCCGTCAAACTCAACGCGGTGATTTCCGGCTTCCATGGGTTGGTCAACCAGCCTGCGAACCAACCGTCCGGTTATATCATAGATATCCAGCCGTACATCCGACGCGCGAGGGAGAGCAAACTCAATATGAGTTGTCGGATTGAACGGGTTGGGGTAATTCTGTCCCAGCGTGAATGAGTGCGGGAGCACGTCTTCTCCGTCGTTGACATCGGTCGCGACAGAGATCTGCATTGTCCCCTTGTGGTAGATCGGGACCACCTCGCGATTGCCGTCAACCGCGGTCAGGATGAGCACGGTCTGTTGCACGCCTGCAAACGCGGCGGTATCGATCTCTATGGTTGTATCCGGAGTGGACGGGTCAACCGTAAACCAGGCCTTTAACAATAGCCCGGTACCTGGCTCCAGTGGCGTGCTTTCGCCGAACGTCAGTTGCGTCAGGAACTGGTGAAGCACATTACTGTATTGTACGAATTTGCTCTGCGCCGGCGATGATCGCATGCCGGTGAATGAAAGCGAGTCAAAAGTCAGTCGGCCAGTGCGCCAGGTGAGCGCCACCGATACATCGCGCACATCTCGCTCATTGAACAGGTGAATATCGACCGCCATAGGCTGGCCAGCCGCGCCGTCACCATCAGTCACCCACAACGAGTCAAACGACGGCGGATTCTCCGCGAGGTTGAGATAGCCCTTCCTGAAGATCGGTTTGTGCTGGGCGAGAGAGGGCTGAATGAACCAGGTGCTATACTCAAGCACCTCCGGCGACCAGGTGAACGAATCTATCTGCGCGACTTGTGGGCTGACCGTTCCATCATACGAGAGAAAAAGTTCGCCAAGCAGGCCCGAGCCAACCGGAATATTTCCCGAGCTCTCGAGCACTGAAATAGTGATGATCGTAGAGTCGTCGCTGATCAGTCTATTCTTGATCGAGACCGCCTCGACTCGTCCGCCAACAAACGAGAAGGAGTCGATCTTAATCCCCACGCCGCTGTGGCGTAAGGTCATTTCCAGCCCGAAAAGCGGTTCGTCATTGTAAAAATGAACCGGAACAATCCCCATCCCTGAGATAAACGCGGTGACAGAATCCACGCGCAACGTGTCAGCTGTCCCGGGATCGGTCTGCCCCTTGGAGGAAAGGGTGGCCAAAAGCAACAGGGCCAGAAGCAGGGTTAGGATTCGAAAGTTCTTTTGCATAGTGACTTCCCAGATAGTGCCCCAGAGAGCAAAATACATGCTTAGTAGCGGTTCATGCGGCTCAGGCTACCGTCTGATTCCGCACGTATGGCGGCGATTCGTAAGTGGCTGCGGTCAAACAGTCTCACCGTTGTGCAGAATATACGCAGGTAGCCCCCTGGCCAGCAATCCGTATTTGACTATGCAGCTCTCTGCCGTTCTCGGATCACGGTGGCTTCCAGTCCTTCCTTCTTGCGGATCTAGATCGCCGCTGTTGGGGTTGTGACGAATATCTAAGGCACCCCAATAAGCAAAGTCAGGAAATCATTTCCAGGCGGAGCTGTCGATCTCTTCCCGAATCTCCCTGATAACCACCTTCACAGCGCTTATTCGACCTTCGTAACGTAGTGAACGACAATCAAGTACGCCTGAAGTCGCGCCTTTGGCATGCCCGATGCTTAACTGACATCGGAGAAATCTATGATCAAAGGCATGTACACATCCGCGTCCGGCATGATTCCGCGCGTGCAACAGCAGGAAGCGATCGCCAACAACATCGCAAACGCTGCGACCGCTGGATTCAAGAAGGACGACATTTTCGTGCGCGAGCTTTCCAATGCTGAGCGCAAAACCACCAAGACCAGCGCCGACTGGATGAAGCCGATGGTGACCAAGGCGTTCACGCAGCATACCAGCGGCAGTCTTGATCGGACGGGCAATCCGCTCGATCTCGCGATCGACGGCGATGGATTCTTCCGGTTACAGTCTCCCGACGGTACCACCGCATTGACCCGCTCAGGCACCTTCGAGATCAACAGCGACGGATTTTTATCATTCCCCGGCGGCTACACCGTTCTCGGCGAATCGGGGCCCATCCAGGTAGGAAACGGCACCGTGACTATCGGCCAGACGGGCGAGGTCGAGGTGAACAATACGATCGTCGGGCGGATAGTCCCATATACCACGGCTGACCTAAGCAAACTGCGGAAGATCGGCGAAACGATGTATATCGCGCCGCAGGGCGCGGAACTGACCGCCGTTCCCCAGCCCTCGGTTCAGCAGGGATACCTGGAATCTTCGAATGTCGATGTCATCTCCGAGATGGTTGACATGATCGTGTCATATCGCATTTACGAAGCGAACGCCAAATCACTCCAGACGCAGGATGCGTCGCTGGACAATCTCTTCAACCGGGTCGGCGGCTCGAGATAACGCGAAAGATAGGAACAGAGGAGTAGAGATATGATCAAGGCAATGCGTACAGCCGCTTCAGGTATGTCGGCACAGCAGATGAATGTTGACAACATCGCCAACAACCTGGCGAACGTCAACACCACCGGCTTCAAGAAAGCGAAACTCGAGTTTCAGGATGTGCTCTACCAGAATATCCGACGGGCCGGCGTAGCGTCGGCAGTTGGCGCGACAGTACCAACGGGTCTCGCCATCGGCTATGGCACGCGCCCATCGGCGACTGTCCGTGAGTTCACCACCGGTGACTTGTCGCAGACAGGTAACCCGCTCGACCTCGCCATCTCCGGCGATGGCTTCTTCCAGGTGCAGCGTCCGGATGGCACTACCGCCTATACCCGCGATGGAGCTTTCAAGATCTCAGCGGACGGCCGCGTGGTCACTTCCGACGGCTATTATCTGCTGCCGGAACTGACCATCCCCGAAGACGCGACTTCAGTCGCCGTCGGACAGGATGGCGTGGTTGAGGTCATCCAGTTCGGTCAGGACGCGCCGACGCAGATCGGCCAGATCGAATTGGCCCGCTTTATAAATCCCGCCGGACTTACCGGCATCGGCAAAAACCTCATGCTGACCACCGGAGCGTCGGGCACTTCCACTACTGGTACTCCCGGACAGGGAGGTCTCGGCACGATCGATCAGGGATATCTCGAAATGTCGAATGTCTCTGTCGTCGATGAAATGGTCAACATGATAGTGGCCCAGCGCGCCTACGAGATCAATTCCAAGGCGATCCAGACCGCCGACGACATGGCGTCCATCGCCAATAATCTGAAGAGATAAGTATGAGCACGCGCAAAACGATCCTGATAATTGAATTGTTGCTGGTGGCGGGGATCAGTTTTCAGTCCGCCCAGGCGATCGAAGCGGATGAAGCGATCCGGCAGACCGCCATACAAACCTTCGCCCTGGATACCGCGACCTATCAAGTAGAGGTCCTCTCCAGCCAATTAAAGAGTTCAGTTATAGCTCTACCGGAGATGACCTTTCGCCCGCTCTCCCAAAAGGAGCCGATAGGCTTGTACACCGTGATCGCGACGATCACGCGCGACGGTCAGCAGATCGAGTCCGGGCAAGTGTCTCTTCGGATCCGAAAGTTCGCGGAGGTGCTGGTGACCGCAGACAACCTGCGTCGCCACGATACTCCTTCAGCAGGCAAGTTTACCACTCAACGTATGGACATAACCTCCCTGCAGGAGCAGCCGGTCACAACATTCGAGGAGATCGCATCCCTCAGAATGCGGCGAAATCTCGCCAAGGGTCAGATTCTTACTACCAGTGCGGTTGAGCCGGTGCCTGACATTGAGGTCGGGCGGGAGGTTGCTATTCAATGCTCCAACGGTCTTTTCTCTGTCACCGCAACCGGGACCGCGCAGCAATCAGGCTCACACGGTGACCTGATCCGCGTAAAGAACCGGGCATCGGGGAAGATCATCCAGGCACGCATTCTTGATAACTCGACGGTCGCTATCGCGCCGTGATTGCATAGGACGCAAGGAGTCACTCATGAAACTGTCACGCATCATTATCCTGCTCATCATCCTGTTGCTGCTGCCGTTCGCGCTGAAAACCAACGGCCAGGATTTCGGGCGGTCATCCTCGCTCTATTCGGATGTGAAGGCCTACAACGTGGGCGACCTGCTGACCGTGCTGGTCTATGAGCAGAACACGGCGTCGAACCAGGTTGAGACCAAGACGGAAAAATCATCAACGACTTCAACGTCGGGGGGCGCGGGCGAGGGGCCGATCTTCAAGCTGATCCCAAAATTCGGCTTCGACGCTGATTCGAAGAATGACTTCAACGGCAAGGGGGAGAACCTCCGCCAGGGAGTGCTGCGCGGCAAGATATCGGTCACTGTCGTCGCCAAGAAAGATAACGGCGACCTGGTGGTCGAAGGCTCCCGCGTCATCGGCATCTCCGGCGATCGCGAGACCATGACCCTGACCGGAGTCGTCCGCCAGAAAGATATCCGTTCAGATAACACGGTCGATTCATACCAGATAGCCGATGCCGAGATTCATTACACCGGCAAAGGGAACGCCAACACCGCCGCCCGTCCGGGGTTCTTCTCCCGGATCCTTGGCTGGCTGTTTTAGGAGGTTGCCATGTTTGCCGCACTTCAAGCTCGGCTCGTTATGCCTTGCGGGTTGACCATCGCGCTTCTCGCGCTTGCCTGGTTATGCCCATCGGCGGACGCCGCCAAGGTCCGCATCAAAGATATCTGTGCCTTCCAGAACAAACAGGAAGCTGATCTGATCGGCTACGGGCTGGTCATCGGCCTTGATGGTACTGGCGATGGCAACGGCACCCAATTCACCATGCAATCCCTCGCGAATATGATGGAGCGGATGGGACTGAAGG
>JAMPYH010000068.1 GCA_023700785.1 Candidatus Zixiibacteriota bacterium | reverse complement strand
TCATGCCGCCCGTTCTGTTCGTACACTTCCGATGCTTTCACTCCGAGAAACGCGATATCTACCAGTTCATCGAGATCGGCCGGACGCAGACCGTAGAGCGCCATGTGCTCCCGGTTGGCGCGGATTCGGACCTGCGGGATGTCGGTCTGCTGGTCAACTGATAGATCGACTATGCCCGCGATCCCCTCCATCTGCGTCTTGACCTGCTCGGCCAGTTTGCGCAACTGATAGAGATCGGTGCCGAATATCTTGACCGCGATATTGGCGCGTGTCCCGGAAAGCATGTGGTCGATGCGATGGCTGATCGGCTGGCCAATAGTGATGACAGTGCCGGGCACCATCGTCAACTGCCGCCGCAACTCCTCCATGACTTCCTTTTTGGGATGTTCGGAGAAGTCAGTCTCGACCTCAAGTTCGTGCGCGTGCGAACCCATGGAGTGTTCGTCCATTTCGGTACGACCGGTACGTCGGGCGGTGGACTTCACCGCCGGGTGCGCCAGGAGGATATCCTCGACCATCGCGCCGATCTTGTGAGATTCTTCCAGGGAAGTGCCCGGAACGGTCGCGACAGAGATATTCAGGGTACCTTCGTTGAACTCAGGCAGGAACGACCTTCCCAGAAAGGGCAATGTCGCAATCGCCAGGACGGCCAGGACAGCCGAGGTTCCCAGTACCAGCCATCGCCGGCGCAGACAGAAATCGAGCGTTGGTCGGTACGCCTGTTTCAGAGTTCTGACCAGCCAGCCGTCGCCATGCTGTTTTGCCGAGGTCTTGCGCAGCAACCACGAACTCATGGCCGGGGTTACTGTCACGGCTACCAATAAAGAGGCGAAGATCGAGACGGCATAGGCCAAACCAAGCGGCTTGAGCATGCGGCCCTCGATGCCGCTCAAGAAAAAGAACGGCACAAATACCACAATGATGATAAAGGTCGCCATCGCGATCGGTCCGCGAATCTCTGAAGACGCCGCGGCCACTACAACGTCGTAGGGAAGTTGCTCAGGCACCGGCTTGCCGAGATTTTGGCGGATGCGGCGGTAAACGTTTTCGACATAGATGATCGCGTCGTCTACCAGTACCCCTACAGCGATCGCCAACCCTCCCAGAGTCATCGTATTCACCGACAAGCCGAACGCCTTGAGCACCAGCATGGCGATGACCAGCGACAATGGAATGGCAACCACTGAGATGATGGTTGTGCGAATATTGAGCAGGAAGAGGAAGAGGATCACGATCACCAGAATGGCGCCGTCGCGAAGGGCGTGAATGACATTTTCGACAGCGACCTCGATAAAGTCGGCCTGCTTAAAAATATCGGTGTGGAGCGTCACATCCGGCGGCAGCGTAGGTCTCACCTGATCAAGGGTCGCTTCGATCAGGTGGGTCAGATCAAGAGTGTTGGCGTCGGGTTGTTTACTGATGACCAGCAAGACGCCATCGTCGCTGCTTATCGAGGCAGTACCCAGCTTCACTGCCGGAGCCATCGAAACATCGGCCACATCGCGCACAAGGATCGGAACACCGTTGCGTGTTTCCACAACCGTGAAGGCAACGTCATTGAGCGACCGGATCCTCCCGATACCGCGCAGGAGATATTCTTCACCGGACTGCACAAAAAAACCGCCGGTCGCGTTTATATTTGACTCTGAAACAGCCTTGAGAATATGCTCCAACGTCAGATCATACTTGGCCAGCAGGTAGGGATTGATCCGCACCTGATACTGCTTCACTTCGCCGCCATAGACCAGCACCTGCGACACTCCCGGCACCGACTGCAAGCGGCGCCGAAGATCAAAGTCGGCCATGGTGCGCAGATCCATCTCGCTGGTCGAGTCCGCGGTCAGTCCTACCAGCATGATCTCACCCATGATCGAAGTGATGGGTGCCAGGATGGGACGATCGACTCCTTCGGGGATACTCGCTTGGATCGCCTGGAGTTTCTCGTTGACGATCTGGCGGGCGATAAAGATATCGGTACCCCAATCAAACTCGACCCAAATGGTGGAAAGCCCCTGGATCGAATTCGAGCGAACCCGGCGGACTCCGGACGCGCCGTTGACCGCGGTCTCGATCGGGAAGGTCACCAGCATCTCGATCTCCTCTGGCGCCATGCCGTGGGCTTCAGTCATGATCGTGACTGATGGCGCGGTCAGATCCGGGAAAACATCGACGGGCAATTTGAGCGTCGTGTACACACCAAAAAGCAGTAATCCAACCGCCGCCAGAAGGACGATCAGCTTATTGTGCAGGCTGATCTGCATCAGTTTTTCCAGCATGATGGTCCTTTCTTAATGCGCGTGCGGGTGGCCGATGGCCGCCGTGGTTGAGGCCAGTTTCACCATATAGCCGCCGCGTGTGACGACCCGCTCTCCTTCGCTCAGTCCTTCGAGAATTGCTATCCAGCCGCGATCATGGTTGCCGGTTTTGACCACTCGCTTTTCAAAGGTCTCTCCCGAGACATGCACAAAGAGAACCATTTGCGCTTCTTCGTCGAACAGTGCCGTTTCGGGAACCGCCAACGCCATTTGGCTCTCTCCGTTGAGCAGCTCGCCGGGGAGTGTCTGGCCGATCTTCAGGAGATTCCCTCTATTGGGAACTTCCATAAGCAGCGGCACTGTGCGGGTGTGTGGATCCAAAACCGCGCCTGAACTTACGATCCGCGCGTCGGAACCGTCAAAGACGATGCCGGTATCCAGGCCGGGCACGGTCAGATATATTCCGGACGGTTTGCCCAGGGTGTAGAAGTCCTTTTCAAAGACACTCACCTTCAACCACACACGTTCGGGGTTGACCACCGTGATCAACGGTTGTCCAGCGGTAACGGCCTGACCCGGCTGAACATGAACTTCCGAGATAACACCTGAAATTGGCGAGCGAACCTCAAGCAAAGTGGAGTCTGTCGCAGATCCCAAGGCATCAATGCCGGCTTTGCGCACCTGGTATTCCTGACGCAGTCGTTCATACTCGCGTTGGGAGATGGCGTCGCGTTGAATCAGTCGCTCAGCGCGTTCGAACTCCAGTTTGGACTGCTCGTAGGCCAGTCGTTGTTCTGTCCAGCTATTTGAGCCCTCCAGTGGCGGCGCGAGAGCGACCAGCCTTTGGCCGGCACGAACCGAGGTGCCTACTGGGGCGATGGACGAAGTACTTCCTGCTCGGACAATGCCGGCGGCCGGAGCCGCGATCTCGGCGGAAGCATCATTCCTCGGAGTCACTTCGGCCACAGTGTGCACCGAGTGCTTGACCAGTCGAGACCTGACCGGTTCCGCGGCGAACTCGACTTTCCACTGCTGTTCCTTGAGGTAGGAGATCCCTTCGTCACCGTCTTCGGCCTCCTGCGGATAAGCATCGGCCGACGCATAGACCACAAAGCTGTCGATAACAAACGTCTCATCGACCCGTTCGCCGTCATACGTCAACGAAAAATCATACCGGCCGGGCTGAGGCAACTCGACCATCGGTGTGAAGATCCCCTCGCGCAGGAGCGAATCTTTCACCACGGTGAATTGCTGTCCTGTTTCGTGGCGGAAGTCAAGGCGAACCTTCCCCGAATGGATCGCGTGGAAGTCGTCAAGAGTGGTCAGGTGAATAATGAACTTGCCAGGCTCATTGACGACCAGCAATGGGTACTCCATAAAGAGCTCCATCTTGTCGGTCCAGATGGTCACCGCCCGTGCCGGCGGTTCATTCTCTGCCGCGGCTACATTCGCGTGCTCATGGCTGTCGCAGCCGGCCAGGGTCAGGATGACCAGGGCCGCGAACGCTAATATGTATCTATACATCACATTCCTCCGTGCCTATTCGAAAGTTACCAGCGTCGCGCCGGTGATCGCTTCAAGTTCAAAGATGTCCTGGTAGTAACGCGCCATCTGGTCGTAATAGTCGCCCAATCCCGCGACTTCGATCTGGACCGCGTTGAGCAGTTCGCTCAGTGTGAGCCAGCCTTCCTCATACGAGAACAGCAGGTCATCAAGAGCTTCTCTATCTTCCTGAAAGTGATCTTTAGAGAGACTCAAGGTTTCCTGCGTCTCTCGGATGGATGCCAACAGCGAAGTGATCCGCCCCACCTGTTCGGTGAAGTAACGGTTCGATTCGGTGACCGCCAGTTGCCGCTCAATGTCGAACTTTCTGGCGGCGGCTCGATTGCTGTTCAACAAAGGAAGGCTTAGCGCGACACCAATGACATAGCCGTCGTGATCCGGGTCAATGGTCTTAAGTCCCCCATAGAGATTAAATGACGGTATAAAACGCGACCGCTCGGCTCCGGCATGCTTAGCCAGCGCGCTCTGGTAAACCAACCGCGACTGATACGCCGGACGTTCTTCGAAGCGCCGCGTATAATCGCCAATCTCGGTCAGCGTAACCGGCCGAAAATCCACGGGAGTCAGCAGAGTGGGCGGCTGTTGCGCCGGATAACCAAGAAGCGCCCGCCAATGGTTTGCGGCATCTCGTCGCTCGGCCAATGCCCGCTGATGTTCAGCCTGTAATGAGATCACCGTCATCTGGATAAGGTGATTCTCGACTCCGGACAGATGCCCCTCAGTGTGCCGTGTGGTGGCGACATGGGAGGCGTCGGTCAGGACCTCGCGAATGTGGGTTAGTCGAGACAGCTTGGCATCGAGCAGCTGCTGGGTCGTGTATCCGGTCTTGAGTTCGCTGAGCAGCAGCGCTCTTTGCTCCTCCGCGGAGAGATCGGCCGCACGGAGCCGTTCATTCCAGGCGGAACGGCGTTTGATAGACACCCACGGCATCTCAAAAGTTTTGCCGAGCGTGACTTCGGTCTCGGTGTTATCGTCTACATCCTGTCGGTCAAAAGTCAGTTCGGGATTCGACCGCTGCAGGTCAACATCACGCTCCGCTTTCACCAGTTCCAGTCCGTTGTTGATACTCGCGGCTCCAAGACTCCTGGTCCTGGCCCAATCGTCGAGATCAGAAAATCGTATGGTCAGACTGTCCGCCGCCGCTATGGCGTCTGCGATGCAGAGGCACGATAGAAGGGCGAACAACCAGCATGCGTGTTTCAGCATACAGATCGTCCTCTATGAATTATTGTTGATGATTTCGTTTCTGACGAAAAAAAGATCAGATGATGGCCGGTGGGCCGCGAAAGTCAGACGGTTGTATCGACCGAGAATTGATCAGTGGCGGCGGGTCCGCGGTTTGACGAAGGAAAAGCGCCTGAATATCGGGTTCGATCGCGGGCGTCAGGAAAACGAGAATATCCGCCTGGCGTTGCAACTGATTCAGCAGGCGCTGACAGAGATTGCAATCAAGAACGACGTGGTCGATGTCGTGGTGATGTTCGTCCTCACTGGTGGCGCTGATATGGTCATCACCGGCCAGAGGCGGGTGAATGCTCAGGACAACGCGAGCGCCATCATCATCATGCACATGATGCAGATGAACGTACGGATAGAGCTGGCCGATTCCCGCTACTTGAAGCAGCAGGAAGCAGGCGAACCACCAGTTGCCCCCCAGTATGCGAACGATCTTTGAAACTGGACTCACGTCAGCCAATCTACCGAATTTACCAATTGACGCAATGGAATATGCACATATTCAGCCTACGAGCTGAAGGTGGTGTCCGGAAGTTACGGGACGGGGGTAGAATTGTAAGATGATGTAAGACAGAGGGATATGCAAAGCAAGTCAAACCTCAGGTGTTTTCTACCGAAGTCTCGGATCTGATGGTCAGCCCAAACTCAGGGAAACCTCTGCCTCGTCTTATTCTTCTGGCGCGCCCTTCGACGATTCCATTCTGGCCAGCTCGACGATCTCCTTGAACCGCGGATCGGTCCGCAACGGCTCCAAATACGGGTCGAACTCCTCCAGGAATCGATAATTGGCGAAACCATTCTTAACGGCGATGCGAAGCCATTCAAGCGCCCTGTCTCTATCGCCGAGCATAGTCAGCGCGACGGCAATATGCCAGCCGTACTGCAGGTCGCGACTGGCACTGGCTATGCACTCTTCAGTAAGCAGTTCATCCACTTTGTCACGTCTGCCTTGCGCGGCATATACCTGGATCAGCATCATGCGGTCAAAGATCGAAACGGTCGATCGCTTTTCTACTTCAGACACCTGTTGGGTCGCCTCGCTGATCTTCCCGCAGTAGAGGAACAATTGCGCTCGGGTGAATTGCACCAGGTAGTTGTTGGGATCTTTGCGATAGGCGGTCTCGCTTGCTTCAAGCGCGAGTCCGAAGTTGCCGTCCAGATAATATGACCAGGACAAAAACGCGTAGTTCAGCGGAACAAAAGGCTCCAGAGCGACAAGGCGCCGAGCCCACTTGATACCCAGTTCGCATCGCCCGCGCAATCCAGCGGCAATCGATATCCAGAGCATGGCTTCCGTATCTTGAGGCGAAAGTTCCAGGACTCTCTCGAGAGATTGAAGCCCTGTTCGCCCCTCGCCGGTGAGAGAGATCTGGATTATTCCCCGAAGCCGCAGCGCGTCGACCGATTCGAGATCCAATTCGAACGCTTTTTGCGCGCATTCGAGAGCCTTGACTATCGACTCTTCCTGATGGAAACCAAGATTGACGTAGTTGTAGTAATTGTAACCAAGAGCGGCGTGAAGGGCGGCGCTTTCCGGCTCGAGTTTGAGGGCCTCGAGCAGCAGGGCGTGCGCCCGATCCAGACCTTCACGACTCCAGCGCTCCGTTTCCTGACGAGCGCGGAGAAGGAGGTCGTACACATGCGGATTTTTGACAATGCGTTCAGCCAGGGCACGTTCTTCGGAGAGGCTCAGCTTGACGCGCAGGGCCGCCGCTATGGAACGAGCGATCTGTTCCTGGATATCGAAGACATCATCCATGGTCCCGGTGTATCGCTCTGCCCAGACCTGACGATCACTTTCCGTCTCCACAAGTTCGGCGTTGACGCGAAGATTCTGCTGGCTGCGACGTACGCTGCCGGTCAGCAGGTACCGTACACCGAATCTCTGGCCCAGTACACTGGGTTCATCTTTGGTCCCCTTCAGCAGCATAGATGATTTCCTGGAGATCACCTGCACGTGTTCTAGTTTGGCCAGGTCGGTGATGATCTCTTCAGTTAACCCATCCGAGAAGTACTCGTTATCCGGATCACCCCCGAGATTTTCAAACGGAAGGACGACGATAGATTCTTCCCGCGCCTTCGTGGTCGGCACTCGGGTACTGGCAGCGTCGGCCAGGCGCCTCAAGTCGGCGCCCGCGTCGGCCGCCGTTTGATATCGTCGGGCAGGATCCCGTTCAAGCAGCCGGGAGACGACTCTCTGGAGGTCACTCGATACACCGGTCCGGTACCGTGCCAGCGGTTCAGGTGTCTCAGCGGCTATGGCGCGAAGGGTGGCCGATTCGCTGTCGCGCGCAAACGGAGAGCGACCGGCGATCAGTTCATAAAAGACCACACCAAGCGAGAAAAGGTCGGACCGGGCATCGACAGTTTTTCCTTCGGTCTGCTCCGGCGACATGTACTGAAGGGTCCCCATTATAGCCCCGGCCCTGGTCAACTGCTCCGTGTCCGGGACGGTTGCCAGACCGAAATCCAGGATCTTCGGCCTGCCATACCCATCAATTACGATATTCGCTGGTTTAATGTCGCGGTGAATGACCCCTTTGGCATGCGCCGCCTGCAAACCATCGCAGAGCCCGATAATAAGCTCAGTGATCTTTCCGAAATCGAGCGTCTCCCTCCTCAGGAGATCACGGAGACTTTCGCCATCGACATATTCCATGGCGAAACATGGCCTGCCGTTGAACTCGCTCACGTCGTAGATCGAAACGATATTCGGGTGGTTCAGCTTGGCAACTGCCTGTGCCTCGCGCAGAAACCGGGTCTTGATCTCCGCATTTGAGACGAGATGGGAAGGCAGAAATTTCAGGGCGACTTTCCGCCTGAGGCGAGTGTCCTCGGCCAGATAGACCTCACCCATTCCCCCGGCGCCTATTTTCTCGATTATCTGGTAGTGCGACACCTTCGTGCCGTTGGCGAGTGTCACATGCGTTCGCGTGTTGTCGTCCAAGTCGTCTCTTGACACGATTGACGAGATCCCCGTTTTGGCGGCACGCAGTCCGCTCGTTATCTAATGTCGACAACAAAGATATACGTTTTTAGCAGGACTGGCAACAAGTTGCCGAGAGGACGAAGTCACACGAGATTTCACCGGAGAACAGATAGACTTCAATGGGATTGTCGAAGATGAGCGGAAGTGAGGCTGGGCCAGACGTGATACAATCAGACCAGACTGGAAGCGGGCTCCGTAAGCCGCATACTGTGAGTGAGTGAAAGAGAACTTGCGACCTCGCGCAACGATAATGGATATCAGTATCTACAGGTGCCAGTTATGTCACTTTGCTCCGAATATAGGACGAGAAGTATGTTGCGACCCAACCGTTTACGCCGGCGGGTAGTCTCGCCAGGCCGACGCATTCGATCGATCCCGAGAGTGTAATAGGTCTTGACAACAGGAGCGTTCGGATGTATTATATCCATGTTACTGCATCAAGTTTCCGGTTCCGGGATACCGCTCAATTGAACTGAATTTATCGGACAGATAGACAGCAGGTAATCAACAGAGTCGGCATGCACTAATGCTCAAAAGTGTTCGCTCGCATTCCAGTCGCGCTTTTCGCCGCCTGTCGGCGTAGTCCGTGCTTCTCTGAAACACAACTTAGGCGTCCGTTGGCGTGATGCCAATGGCAAGGGGCTCCAATGAGTAAGCATGGAACGATTTGCATGATCCTGGTCAGCTTCTGTTTGCTGGCTGGATCGGCCGTCTTTTCCGCAGACCCTGGTCAAGGACCACTTTCTCCTTTACAACAATCCTTCTCAAACTCGCAGGCATCAGCGTGGGTCAAAGCCGATTCACAGGTCTATCCCGCGGGATCGCAGGTCGGGATCGGCGGGGGAAATTTCAACGCGGGTGAAACGATCACGCTCCAGGTCGTACACGCGGACGGATCGCCGAGCACCGGCTATTCGCCCTGGACCGTTACTTCCTTTTCGGATGGCTCATTCAGATCCTCGTGGGAACTGCCGACGGTTGAGACTTCCGGCGAAGTTCTTCAGATCAATGCTTCCGGCTCAAGTTCCGGACTATATGCTCAATCATCTTTCATGGCGGCTCCCTCGCTCAACCTTGATCAACTCCATAATGGCACCATGTCGTCATCTCCCGAGTGGGCCAACGGCAATATCAATACGACCAACTCATGTTATAGCGAAGGAAACTCCGTACCGTTCAGGTATTTTGTCGCGGGGACCGGCGCGGGAACTCAGCACTCCTTTGTCATCAGCATGGAGTGGACGAAGGGTGGGGTTCATGCGTACGACTATGTGACCGAATATGATCAGAGCGAAGCGGCAGCGATCGCCGCCGCCGGGGGCCCATGCGGGTCGCCAACGACTCCGCCTGGTGATTGCGCCACTCCGGTGGGTTCCTATCCCTGGCCGGACTTCCTGCTGACGAGCAACTATACCGGGAGCATACCGTCTGACTTTTTCACTACGGTAAACCCTCTGTTTGTTCTCGATGGTCCGGGCGACTTGTTGTTTTACAACGCGACCATTGACTCTATTGGCAAAATGTATTTTGGCGGCACGCCGAGCGATCGGACGCTCAATATCCCCGTCTATTTTACCACCACCGCGACCGGTAGCGTGGGGATATTCTGGGGAGGTCATCTGGCGTCGGGAACATCCAGTTCGTGGGGAGCAGGCAACGGTTCCGCCTCAGTCGGTGGGGCTCCATATCACATGCGAGTGATTGACTTTGATGGCGGCGGCGGAGCGAATCAAGACCGCAGTATTCAGAATGGTTCTGTCTGCTTGCCTCCGGCCATATCTTTGAGTTGCACGCCGTCCGATACGTTATGCGAAGATTCTACCTATAGCTGCAGTGTCGCTTCGGGCGCCGGTTCCTACCTCTGGACCGTTTCCGGCGGCACGATTGCCAGCGGCCAGGGGACCAATAGCATAACATATACGGTAACCGCATCGGCGGGAGGGATAGTGACCGTAGCGGTCACGGCCTGCAACGTGGCATCGGGCTGTTCCACCAGCTTCTGCTGCGCGGTTGATACTGTCAATCTGGCGGTCGAGGTCTGTAATCTTTGCCCGGTGGCAAGCTGTCCCGGAGATACCTCGATCTACCTCTGCTCGCCGCAACAGATCTGCATCCCTGGATTTAGCTGTAGCGATGCCAATGGCAATCTGGTCTCCTGCACGGCTGTTGGCGGCACGCTCACTGGGTCGGACATCTGCTTTACTCCGACGACCAGCGGTGTTTATACCTTGAAGCTGATCGCCCTCGATGGCGATGGATGCGCCGATACCTGCGAGACTCAGGTTACGGT
>JAMPYH010000067.1 GCA_023700785.1 Candidatus Zixiibacteriota bacterium | reverse complement strand
TCAAGAGATGTCTTGACTTAGAACGAGATAAGGACTATCATTTTTGTAGGGAAATCGGGGTGTGGCGCAGCCTGGTAGCGCACTTGCTTTGGGAGCAAGGTGTCGGAGGTTCAAATCCTCTCACCCCGATAAAGTGGATCAGTCCCTCGAATGATCGCGAATGGAGTCGGCAGTCCCCCACGTCCTCCAGGCGAATGTTCGCTGACCCGCAAACTCGCATATAACTCGCACGACATCGTAACTATCACCAGCGTCGCGGCAACGAATTGGAGGGCGAGGTCTATGTATCGAACGCTCACGCTCAAACCTGACAAACTCGCGTCGATCTCTTTTCGACATCCCTGGATATTTTCCGGCGCCTTAACCGGCCGACCGGATGATCTGCCGCATGGCTCGGTTGTCCATGTCACCGATCCGCCCGGGACGATCCTGGGTACCGGCACCTACTCCGCTCACGGAACCATTGCCATTCGCGTGTTCGATTTTGGCAAAGCCTACCTGGATATCGACTGGTTCACGCAGAAGATACGCGAAGCCGATGATCGTCGCCGCCTCTGGGGGTATGGTGACGGAACCAATGTCACCGGCTACCGGGTGGTGTTTGGGGAATCCGATGGCATCCCCGGGCTGGTGGTTGATCGCTACGATACCGTATTGGTGATCCAGCTCTCCACCGCCGGTATCGAGAATCTCCGGCATGAGATCGTGGAAGCACTGATCAAGATCTTCAAACCGTCCAGCATAATCGAGCGGAGCGACCTCGTCTCTCGTCGGGACGAGCAACTAAACGAGGTCAGCAATCTGCTGTATGGCGAGAAGCCGGGCTGTGTGGAGTTCCACGAGAACGGTCTGAAGTTCTTCGCCAATCCGTCCGACGGTCAGAAGACCGGATTCTATCTCGACCAGAAGGATCTTCGCACCGAGATCCTGCACTTGACCAGGGATCGATCGGTCCTGAATCTCTTCTCTTATACCGGCGCGAGCGGTGTAGCGGCCTTGGCGGGAGGCGCGAAGTCGCTGCACCAGATCGATGCATCGGAAGCCGCGCTCGGCCTCTGTCCGCTTCAGATCGGTCTGAATGGCTTGACCAACGGCAACGCCTCAACTGAATCAGTTGATATTTTCAAATGGCTCGGGGCTAATCCGACTGAGCGATATGATGTGGTCCTGGTCGATCCGCCGGCGCTGATAAAGTCGCAACGGGACACTGAGGCGGGACGAAAGGCCTACCATTTTGTTAACCGGGCCGCGATGCGGCTGGTTAACCCGGGCGGGCTGTTTATTACTTCGAGCTGCTCGGCTTTCTTTACCGAAGATGACTTTTGCCATACGCTTCGGCGGGGTTCGGTGCAGAATGGGGTCTATCTCAACCTGCTCAAGGTTGTCAGGCAATCGTCGGATCATCCGGTGTCGGTCTATTTCCCCGAGGCGGCTTACCTCAAAACACTGGTTTGCCAGGTTAACCGATGATCTGAATCACGGGAATATAGCACTGATCAGTAAACGATCCGAGACAGCCGCGCCGGCGGCTGTCTTTCTTTTTGCAGAGGTTTGTACAATCGAAACTCGGGCTGATGCAATGAGAACGGTCGGTACAATCTCTCGTGCAAGCGAGAAGCCCGCTGTAAAAGATGGTGTTTTTTGTCAAATATCATGCCGCCTCCTCCAAGAAAAAGATTGACTTTGTCCTGAGATTGGTTGACATCGGCTAACAATCATGGTATAATAAGTCGATAATGGTAGTAAAGTAACGGTGATTGTGAAATATTTCACAGCACTGAGGAGAAAAAGTACATGACTCTGCAGCGACGAGATTTTTTCAAGATAGCTGCGGCCGGCTCGGCGGTCCTTGTCGCCGGCAAGGCTACAGCCTCTACCGAATCGACCTCGGCCGACTTTTCTGACAACTTCGGAGTCCTGGTGGATACAGTCGCCTGTATCGGCTGCCGCAAATGCGAGTGGGCGTGCAACGACCAGAACCACCTCCCTACCCAGGAGTTGAAGGCGTTTGAGGATAAGTCGGTTTTCGCCCGGCACCGTCGGCCGGACAAATCCGCTTACACGGTAGTCAACCAGTATCCGGATCCCGACGAACCGGACAAAAAGTTCGCGATTAAAGTGCAGTGTATGCATTGCAACGCGCCGGCTTGTGCCTCCGCCTGTATTGTCGGGGCGCTGGAAAAACAGAAGGAAGGACCGGTGACCTACGATGCCTGGAAGTGCATCGGCTGCCGCTACTGCATGGTTGCCTGTCCCTTCCAGATCCCGGCGTATGAATACGACAACGCGCTCGACCCGGTCGTCCGGAAGTGCACGTTCTGCTACGAACGGATCACGTCCGAAGGTAAAAAGCCGGCCTGCGTGGCGATCTGTCCGAACGAGGCGCTGACTTTCGCCAAGCGTGGCGAACTGATCCAACTGGCGCGTGAGCGGATCCTCGCCCAGCCGGACAAGTACGAGCATCATATCTATGGCGAACATGAGATCGGCGGCACAGGCTGGATGTATCTCGCCGGAGCGCCGTTCACGACGACTGAATTGCCCACACTGACGAGCGAACCTATTCCGCCCAGGACCGAGAAGATCCAGCATGCGGTCTTCAAAGGGTTTGTCCCGCCTGTCGCGCTGTACGGACTGTTAGCGCTCGGGATGTACACCTTCAACGAACGGAAGAAGAAAGTCGCCCGGGAGGAGGACCGCCATGAGTCATGACATCGCCGTGCCGGTCAAGGCAAAGTTCTTTACCAAAGGGACCAAGGTGGTCTTTGGGATCATGGTGGCCGGGATGCTGGCGTACGCGTACCGCCTGCTCTTTGGCATCGGCGCCGCCACCAATCTTGACGACCAGTGGCCGTGGGGGATCTGGATCGCGATCGATGTCGCGTCCGGCGTCGCGCTGGCCGCGGGTGGATTCACCACCGCCGCGTTGGCGGATGTTTTTCACAAAGACAAGTTCCATGTCATCACCCGCCCCGCGCTGATCACCGCCATGCTCGGCTATACGTTCGTGGTGATCGGACTGCTCGCGGATCTCGGGCGTTACTATAATGTCTGGCATCCGATGCTCCCGTCGATGTGGCAGGGGAACTCGGTGCTGTTTGAGGTCGGCATGTGCGTGATGGTCTATCTGACTGTCCTCTATGTCGAGTTCATGCCGATCCTGGTAGAGCGCTTCAGGGGGAAAGTCAACCTGCCGGGGATGCTGGCGAAACTCAACAGCCTGTCGGAACGTCTGCTCACGCTGATTGACAAGACCTTCGTCCGGTTTGTGTCGCTCTTCATCATCGCGGGGTGTGTGCTCTCATGCCTGCATCAATCCTCCCTGGGAACTCTGATGGTGATCGCGCCGACCAAGATGCACCCGCTCTGGTACACGCCGATATCACCCCTGCTTTTCCTGCTCTCCGCTATCGCGGTCGGTTTCCCAATGGTGATATTCGAGTCGGTGCTGGCCTCCCGGTCGTTTAAGCTGAAACCGGAGACCAACGTGCTGTCATCCCTGGCGGCCTACACTCCGTTCCTGCTGGGCACCTACTTCGCGTTTAAGATCGGTGATATCACCATCCGCGAAGTTTGGCCGTTCGCTCTTGAGGGTTCAGTGCAGTCGCTGATGTGGTGGATCGAGATCCTGCTCGGCGTCCTCGCCCCGGTGATCTTGCTGGCGATGCCGAAAGTCCGCGCCAGTATCACTGGATTGTTCACCGCCGCCTGCCTGGTAGTTGGTGGAGTCGCGCTGAATCGGATCAACGTCTTTCTCGTCGCCTACAAACCGCTCTATTCGACCAATACCTACTTCCCGGCTATCACCGAGATCATGGTGACGGTCGGGTTGATCTGCGCGTTGGTGTTGGTCTATCGCTTTATCGTTATCAACTTCCCGGTGATCGCCGCTCACCCGATCGAGCAACCGGCTATGACAGTCGGTCCGAATCTCTCACCGGTCGCCGCGAAAAGGAATAAGTAAGATGCGTACGGATCGCGTTCTGTATATAACGACTCTATCGATCGCGCTGGTTCTCCTGGCCGCACTGCCGCTGATGGCGGCGCCAACGCCAAGCAACCAGCCGACCATGCCGAATTGTCTGGATTGCCACACCTGCAAAAATCCCACGCCTGAGGATATGTGCCTCAAGCCCTGCCCGACACTACAGGCGGCGCATAACACCAGGAAGGCGAAGCATGGTCTGTCGGAAGCTCCGGATACCATGCGACTGGATGAGATCGCCGACCTTTACCAGCCGGTCGATTTCAACCACAAGCTCCATGCCGGTATGGCGCAGATGGGAAACAACTGCGGTACCTGCCACCACTTCAGTCCGGAAGGAAAGATCCCTCCCTGCAAAGAGTGCCACATGCCGTCCGGCGAGGAAACGAACCTACGCCAGCCGGGCCTGAAAGGCGCGTATCACCGCCAGTGTCTCGGTTGTCATCGCGAATGGAGCCATGACACCAAGTGCGTGGTCTGCCACCTTCCGACCGAAGGTAAAAAGCTGGCCAAGGGCGTGGACAAGACTGACATCATGGGTATCTCTCACCCCAAGACCGAGGCGCCTAAAACCAAAGTCTATACCACTCCGTACAAGCAGGGGCCGATCGTGACCTTCCATCATGACGAGCATGTCGATCTCTTCGGCCTGCGCTGTGTCGATTGTCACCAAAAGGAGAACTGCAGTTACTGTCATGATCTGGCCAAGACCGTTTCATCGCGAAAATCGATGAAGGAAGTTCACGCGGTCTGCAGCGAGAACTGCCACGCCACGGATAATTGCGCGAAATGCCACGGTATGTCGGAGAAACCGGCCTTTGTCCATGCCGTGACCGGCTGGCCGCTGAATAGGTTCCATGAGCGGCTGGGATGTCGTTCATGTCATCCGACCGGCAAAAAGATCGCGAAATTGAATAACGAATGTACCTCATGTCACCAGAACTGGAAGCCGGGCGCGTTCCGTCACGCGGTGGTCGGGTTGACACTGGATGACACTCATCTCGAACTGGATTGCGAGAGCTGTCATATCGACCGGAAGTTCGGCGCCAGGCCGACGTGCGACAGTTGCCACGACGACCAGCGCGATTTCAAAAAGGTGCCGCCGGGGCAGTACTCATCCCGGTGACAGTGTAGTGAGCGGAAAAGTCGGCCGGCTGCCGGGCAGCCGGTCGGCTCGATTGATGCGGGAACGCGCGCCTTTCGCGGAAGTCGTCTCTCCCCTGCCTTCGACGTGACATTCACTTGACGTGACGCTCATACTTACTGACAAACCGCCGCAAATGCCAAGAGCAGCTCTTTCTCCTTTATCGAAGCCCGTCCTGACCTGTCGTACGGGGCGGGCGATTTATTGGCCTGCGGTGGCTTTGGGGGGATGCTAAAAGTATTGCCATTTCCGAGCGGCTGAGGTTATACTAAGTTGAATACCATTCAAGCGTGTGCCCCCGTAGCTCATGTGGATAGAGCATCTGCCTTCTAAGCAGAGGGTAGCAGGTTCGAGTCCTGCCGGGGGTACTTTAGTCTGTACGTTGAAATTTCCCGCAAAGAATTATGGGCCAATCGACCATAGATGGTGGACCAACTGGCAAAGGAGTTGAAAATAGAATGGCAGGATCACTCTGCCCCTGTCGGGTCAGGGATCCTGCCCTACGCGACTTGATAGAGCAGTCTCCTTACCTGCATTCTAGACGTATCAATGACAAATTCAATCGATGATTGAAATCCGAAGAAAATCATTGACAGGCATAGACCAACAAGCGTCTTTAACGAGCACGGGAGCAGATTATGCGACAAGCGTACGTGTCGCTGCTTGCGGTGCTACTAAATGCATCAGTGATTATTGGGCAGACCCCTAGCTGGGACCCCGAGAGCGGAGATGCGCCCAGCACCAGTACTATTGCAGATCAGCCCCTCCAGAAGCCTACGAAAATCAAACCGTTTTCCATTGTGATCTTCCGCGCTTGTGAAGCGAAGCGAGATGGAACCGTCGCATACACTTCCCGGCTTGGTATCGATATTCTGTCCGAGTATGGAAGCGTCGGATTCGAATCCACGACCAAAGACAGCCTTCTTGCTATTCGCCTTCGAACGAAACCCGGGGCCGACCGAACCAATTCCATTCTTATCCCTCGTGGTCCATTCCATCTCCACGTGGTGCTCGGCCAGGACACTGCCAAGTTTCGCGTGGTTCAGGATTCTTCACTTGACATTGCGTACTATCAGCACTCGGATCTCCTAAAACTTCTGGAGACGAAAGAGGTCCCAGCGGGTCTCATTTACATTCAGTGCCTGGGTGACAGGAACGCTGCTAAGCGAGCGCTGGAGGAGGTCGAGAAACAATTCGGGACACAATTGACTCGCTTCGTGCTGGCGAATGGGTACTACCCGTGCCTTCCGGTACCGCATGTCTCGGTTGCGAGCCTCGGACGTAAGGTCACAGCTAATAGGACGTCGCTCGGATACTTTCTTTGTTATTCTGTTCGAGACGCCGGAGATTTGCGATCCTTGCAAGAGTGGGCATGGGATTGGCAGCAGCAGGAATTCAAACGGTTTAACCAGAATCACTGACAGTATTAGGGGGAACATGCGACAGGCAAACAACACCCGGACTGGATTCACAGCGGCTTTCGGCATGTGGTGGCGATCTGGTTTGCTTGCTAAATGCTGCGTTGCAGCCGGGACATTGCTTTCATTCGCAGCCATTGGCTTGTCGATTTTTGTCGCAGCGTTGATAAAAGAAGCGTCGCGACCTGCGCCGATCGCGTGGCAGGACAACGTGCTTCCTTACTATCAGCCGCACCTCGCTGTTCACGCCGATGAGTTCCAGCAGCGGCTGTGGTCCAAAGTGGAAGCGATGCGGGATTCACTCCAAGAGGCTGGCTACTCATTTGCTCAAAACATCCCGCTTGACCACGACAGCATCGAGGTGAAGTGTTTCCAACAGGAGAATGGCCTGATTCTCCTGTACGTTGACTACCTGCTGGACTGTGGTTGTGATAGTTCGCTGGGGCGATTTTGGCTCCGCCGCTACGTCGTCAACCCAAACGATATGACATTTGAGCTTGCGGCCGATGATCTGCGCCCCTGGGAGCGGTACATCCCGCAATTCCTGACTCGGAAACCCGATGTCGTAGCTGGATTGTGATGCGAGTCCGTACCTCACATCTCGCGGGCTCTTTCATTAAACACTTTACCGCCGATATGGAAAGGAGGTGAACGTATGAAGAGGGCTCTGGTTATTTTGTCGTTGGTATTACTGACGTGCTCCATCGTCGTAATGCCAAGCACACTTGCAATGGCGTTTGCAGGTTCGTGCGACAGGTTCGTGAATTGCAGCGGACCTGCTGACTGCGCTTGGTGGGGGCTGCGCTGCGCAGCCGAAGACCCGTGGTCATTCATGGAGACATTCGACTGGTAGAGAGTCGGCGAATGGGGGGGTGGCTCGTGTGCAAAGGAGGTGATTTCGCGTGCGACGGCCGAGTGACATGCAAATCTACTATCAACGCGACATGCTCGTCGGAACATGTTGCGCCGTCGCTATCGCGGTACTTTTGGCTGTCTGGATGCGGTCAGCGGAGCTTGAACCTCGACGACATGCTGAGGGGCACGGCCTGAATGGCGACACCCTAGGGCTTCAACAGCCTCAGAGCGCTGAATTGTCCTCAGCATTGTATGGTGGCGAGTCGAGAGTCATCGAGTACAACCACGAAGGGTTTCTGGGCTTCGGGAAGCGATTTCGCGTAGTACCCGATGGGCCCGTCGTCACGGTGTCTCCGCCTGATGAAACAACACTACGTATCCCACACGAGCTTGCTCCTCTTACACCACCGTCTTCAGGGTCGAATGGACTCGGCGCAGGCGATACGACGGGAGAAGATGAGTTGGCCAATGAGCCAATCGTTGCAGACTACATCCCGGAAGTTACACATAGGATCATTCGGGATCGGCCGGTGACAATTCTCACGCACATGGACCCGGAGTACCCCTTTGTTGCGCGTGACGCTGGCAAGGAGGGAATAATCGTAGCGGTAGTCTACATTGACAGTAACGGCATGGCCAGCATCATTCCAAATGAGCTACGTGGTACCTGCAACTGCATCAAGACAGATACCGCTAAGATTGATGGTGACAGGCGGATCATTGACTATGCGATTGTTGAGAATCCGCCAGATTGGTTCTTCGGAGACAATTTCCGAAAGGTGTTCCCCCAGTGGCGGTTTCTACCCAAGATCGAAGATGGTAAAGCGGTGAGTTCGCTTCTGACCATCCGTTACACGTTTTGTTTAGGCACGTTGAATTGTATGAAGTATGAACTTCTGCAATAATTCCTAGACGCGAATCATAGTTCCTGTATTCTCAAGTATTTCCATTGAGCCAATTCCATACCGCTCCCGCACCCAGCAGATGAGGACAAACCTCATCCGCCGGGCCCGTGCTCACCTTTAGTAAGTCACGTAGGGCAGGAGCCCTGACCCGACAGGGGCAGAGTGGTCCTGCCATTTCAACATCACTCCGCTCGCCGGGTGGATGACCATGTCAATGTTGAAGGTCTCACCATAACCCAACGCAAGCAGTGGGGCACCAATATATTCAGCCCACCGACACTAGGAACCCACTGCAAGCAGTGGGGCAACGAGAGAATGAGCCAATAGAAAACGCCGGCTGGGGTAGCGCAGCCGGCGTCGACAGCATGGTCCTGGCAGGATAGCTTAAGAGACCGACATGATCTCCTGATTGACCACACCGCTGTTTATGATGATCAGGCTGGCCCGTACTTTGGCCTGGCTGGGGAGTCCTACGGGTACCCCCACCACGGTGACCATCATCCCGTCGCTCAATTCGCTCGTCCCAACATCAACAACTCCGTCTTTGTACCGCACCATGGTGCCCGCGGAGAACGTGATGTCATAGGATCTGCCATCGGCGGTTGTGATCGTAAGTCCCGCGGCGGTCAGATTTGAGATCGAGCCATAGACAGCGATGGTGCCGGCGATGTCCGGTGGAGTCGGTGTGAGAACCGAGGTCAGACCCGAGTGATGCGGCTGGGGGCCGACAATTGAATTGCCTGAGTTGCATCCGATCGCCGCGACTACGACCACCAACATGGAGAGTAAAAGAAGGGTGCGCATGGCAATCCTCCATATAGGGTTAACGTTTGCCGGCACTTAAAACGGATGCCGACTATTTGATGGTAATGCCTCAGATAGCGAAAAGCTCTTTCGGATACGACTCTCATTCCCGCGACATGAAAAATCACGCTGGGACTAGCGCAAGAAGAATGGCCTCAGTTGCGGTCGCTCAAGCGGATACCGGGAATAATATACCTGAACCTGCCAAAATTGTCAAGTCCAATCTTGAGGTCAACGGGGGCGTTGCGCAGCGCCCCTTCGCACTATACCTTTCTACTACATACGTCTCGATAATCGGTTCGTTGGGAGCAGAAGACAGGTATGATTGAGGCAGTACGTTACATCATGTCCGCTCAGCCAATAGCGGTGGTCGGAGTGTCGGATAAAGATTTCGGCGGCATGATCTACCGCACGCTCAAAAATCGCGATATCAAAGTCTATCCGGTCCATCCGGCGCGGTCGGAGTTTGCGGAGGATAAATGTTTCGCGACCCTGAAGGATCTCCCGCCGGATGTCAAGACCGCGGTGGTCGCGGTCTCCCCTGCTTCGGCGCTGCGGGTCGTGGATGACGCTATCGCCGCCGGCTACACGCATCTCTGGTTTCAGCAGGGAGCGAAATTTGACGACGCGGAAGCGAAAGCGAAGGCGGCCGGGATCGAGACTGTCAGCGGCAAGTGCATCCTGATGTACGCGGGGGAACTTGAAGGAGTGCACAAGTTCCATCGGTTCCTGGCGAAGTTGTTAGGGAAGTATTAAGAGGCTGTCGGGGTTCGCCAGAATTAAGATCTGCGTCGTGACAGGATGGGGTTGCAGAAATATCCCGTCGTCGCGTTTCACCAAGCGCTCAACCCGACCTGCGTGATTTACATTTGCGGGGGAGGCGGACTGTCCGGCTTGACAAGCGCGGACAATATGGCTTCATTTTGACCATATTGAACCGCCGCGGTCAAAAGGAGAGAAAACCATGCCAAGCACGATCCGCCTTCATCGCGTCATTCGCACCTCGCCCCAGAAGATATACAAAGCGTTCCTTGACCCCGACGCCGTGGTCAAGTGGCTCCCCCCGCATGGGTTCACCTGCAAGGTGCACCAACTGGATGCCAGGGTCGGCGGAACATACAAAATGTCGTTCAGTAATTTTTCGACCGGCAACAGCCATTCGTTCGGCGGGAAATATCTTGAGCTGGTGCCGAATGAAAAGATCCGGAACACCGACATCTTTGATGAC